>JACZXM010000005.1 GCA_022571615.1 Acidobacteriota bacterium
CCCCTGGGCGGCGCTACCACACCCATCACAATTCTACCACGGCCTGCTAGCAGCCCGTGGGAGCAGCAGGGGATGAGGTCGAGCACGTCCGTTCTGCTGGCCTCCGACTGTCAAGCCGCCTCGAGAGGCCGA
Organism: Acidobacteriota bacterium; assembly: GCA_022571615.1. Taxonomy (GTDB): domain Bacteria; phylum Acidobacteriota; class UBA890; order UBA890; family WLXD01; genus JACZXM01. Next base: position 133 of record JACZXM010000005.1, read on the forward strand.
CCACAGCGCCAGGAGGTGCTCGACCTCATCCCCGGCTGCGTTCCCTCCAGTTCATCCCTGCAAAGCAGAGCCGATCCGCTCCGCCAGGGTCGTGAAGCGCGACGATGGGGCCGCGTTTTCGACCGCCCGGCGTAGCGCCTGTGAGGTGGTCACTAGGACCGCGACCTTCTTGGCCCGCGTGAGGGCGGTGTACAGCAGGTTACGTTGCAGCATGATGCGGTGCTCCGGCAACAGAACGACCACCACAGCGGGGTACTCACTACCCTGGCTCTTGTGAATCGAGATGGCGTAGGCAAGCGTCAGGTCGCGCAAGCTGCTGCGATCGTAGCCAACCAGCCGGCCGTCGAACTCGACGCTCACCGCCTCCTCTTCGGTGGCCACGACACTGCCGATGTCGCCGTTGAAGACCTCGCGGTCGTAGTCGTTGCGCAGCTGCATGACCCGATCCCCCGGGCGCAGGATCGGAGCATCCGGCTTCGCGGCCGTGGCGCCGGGATTCAGCGCGTCCTGTAGGACCGCGTTGAGGTTCGCTACCCCGGCGCTGCCTCTGTGCATGGGTGTCAGAACCTGGATATCGCGCATCGGATCGAGTCCGAACCGCTGCGGAATCCGCTCCGTTACCAGGCGCAGCACGATGCTGCGAGCGCGTTCCGCATCCTGCTGCTCGATGATGTAGAAATCCTCCTTCCCACCACCATCGCCGCTCTCGCGCCCCCGCACCGACTCGCCGCCAGGTGCGGAGATCGGCATCTTTCCGGCGTTCACACGATGCGCGTTGGTCACGATCAGGCTCTCGCCGGCCTGTCGGTAGATCTCGCGCAGCCGAACCGTCGGCAGCCGCTCGGAGGCGATCAGGTCACGCAACACCGCCCCCGGCCCGACCGGCGGCAACTGGTCCGCGTCACCCACGAGCAACAGCCGTGCGCCGGTGGGGACGGCGGCAAGAAAGGCGTCCATAAGCGGCAGATCCACCATCGACATCTCGTCGACCACCAGCAAGTCGGCCTCGATCGGATTGTCGGACCCGCGGCCGAAGCCGGTATCGTATCGGTACTCGAGCAGCCGGTGCAGTGTCGACGCTGGATGACCCGTCGCCTGTTCCATTCGCTTCGCCGCGCGCCCGGTCGGAGCGGCTAGCGCCACCCGCTGCCCGAGCATGCGGGCGCAGCGAACCAGCGCATCGATCAGTGTGGTCTTGCCGGTCCCGGGCCCGCCGGTGACCACTAACACGCGACCCACCAGCGCTCGCAAGACAGCGTCTTGCTGAGCCGATGCCAGATCCACCTCGAGTCTCGATTCTACCTGGCGCAGGGCACGTGAGGTCCGCTCGGCGTCGGGCGACTCTTCGGTCGCAGCCACCAGCCCCGCCAGCCTGCGGGCCACCCGCCGCTCCGCCGCGTGCAGCCTGCGCAGGTACACTCGAGACCTGCCCTCGGGGTCATCGCCTTCGATTACCAGCGCCGGGCCACCCGCCAGCGCCGCGATCGACTTCTCCACCAAGCCCGGTTGGTCGAGCTCCAGAGCACGCTGCGCTCCGCGCACGAGCTGTTCTCGGGGCACATAGCAATCGCCGCCATCGGCCGCCACCCGGAGCACGTGCAGAATGCCCGCCCGAATGCGTTCGGGTGCGTCGACCGCGATGCCCATCCGCAACGCCAGCCCGTCGGCAGTGCGGAAGCCGATGCCGCGCACCTCGGCCACCAGATCGTAGGGCTCGCGCCGCACGCGCCTGATCGCATCCTCGCCCCACGCCCGCAGGATCCGCTCGGTCAACGCCGGGCCGAGTCCGTGCCCCTGCAAGAAGATACGCCCCTGCCGCTCCGCGCTTCGCGTCACCCAGGCCTTCTTGATCTCGGCCAGCCGCTTGCGCCCGATTCCCTTGACCTCCAACAGGCGATCGGGCTCCTCGTCGAGAACCCGGAGCGTGTCGGCACCGAAGCGCTCGACCAGCCGGCGGGCCAGCTCCGGACCGATCCCCGGCACCACCCCCGAGGCGAGGTAACGTCGTGTCCCTGCCTCGCTCTCGGGTACCACCGACCTCGCCACACTCGCCCGGAACTGCCTGCCGTACTTGGGATCGGACTCCCAGCGCCCGCTCACCTGCAGGCTTTCGCCCGGGAACACCCGTGCCAGGGGGCCGACAATAGTGACCCTGGCGCCGGTCTCCGGCTGCAGGTGAAAGATCGTCCAGCCGCTCTCGCGGTTCTCGAACAGAACCCGCCCGACGACTCCTTCCAGCTGGCCCTCGACCGGACCTTCCGACGCCGGCGCGCTCATCCGCCTGCTCGCGTCAGCATTCGGAGCCCATCACTCAGACGGTCAGATGTGCAGCGCCCGGCCATCGACTGCAAGCGCCGCCTCCTTGAACGCCTCCGAGAGCGTCGGGTGCGCATGCACGGTGAGCGCCAGGTCCTCCGCACAGCCACCGTAGCCCATTGCCACGACAGCCTCATGAATCAGGTGACCTGCCTCCGGCCCGACACAGTGAACTCCCAGGATCACGTCGGAATCGGCATCGGTGATGATCTTCACCCAACCCTCGACCTCGTCACGCGCACGCGCTCTGCCGTTGCCGCGGAATGGGAATTTTCCGACCCGTATGGCGTGCCCTCGCAGCTTGGCCTCGTCCTCCTTGAGGCCGACCGACGCGATTTCGGGCGAGGTGAAGACCACCGCCGGAATCGCATCGTAGTCCATCGCCGCATTCCGACCCGCGATGCATTCGGCCGCCACGACGCCCTCGTCCATCGCTACGTGCGCGAGCATCATCGTCGGCACCACGTCGCCAATGGCATAGACCCCGGGCACACCCGTACGCATGCCGTGGTCGACGACAATGAAACCGTCTTGGTCAGGTTCCAAGTCGATCGCATCCAGACCCAGGTCGGCGGTGTTAGGCCTACGCCCGATCGACACCAACACCTTGTCGGCGTCCACCTCGTCGCGCTCTCCGTCCACCTCGTAGCTGACGGTGGCGCCGTGCTCCCCGACCCGCACCCCGGTCACCCGTGCCTGCAGGCGAAGATCCAAGCCCTCCGCGCGCAGGAACTCGAACGCGGTCTCGGAGATCTCCGGGTCCATCTCGGGCAACACACGGTCGAGCATCTCGAGCACAACCACCCGCGCACCGAGGCGCGCGTACACGCTACCCATCTCGAGCCCGATGTAGCCGCCTCCCACCACCACCAGACGTTCCGGAACCTGATCGAAGGCGAGAGCCCCGCGTGAGGACACCACCCGGTCGCCGTCGAACGGCACGGCGGGCAACTCCGCGTCGACTGATCCGGTAGCGATGATCACGTTGTCGGCGTGCAACGAGGACACATCCCCCTGCGCGTCCTCAATCAGTAGCGCACCGGGCGCCTCGAAACGAGCCTGCCCCTGGATGCTCTCGACCCCGTGCTTGCGCAGCAACCCGCGCACGCCACCCGTCAGCATCTTGACGACCTTGGCCTTGCGCCGCTGCATGGCAGCAAAGTCCACTTCCACGCTGCCGACCTGAATACCGAACGTCGAGGCCCGCCGGATCTGGGTCAGCAAGTGGGTGGCGTCCAGTAGCGCCTTGGACGGAATGCATCCCACGTTGAGACAGGTTCCACCGATGAACTCCTTCTCGACGATGGCGATCCGCAGACCCAGTTGCGCGGCGCGCAAAGCGGCCACATAGCCGCCCGGCCCCGCGCCCACGATGGCCACGTCGAACCTCTGATCAGCAGACATCCAACTCGCTCCTCTCGAGCGTTCCGAATCACGGGCCGCTGCCGCGGGCCCCGACCTACGGTGCCCCGAGCAACAACAGCTTGGGATCTTCCAGGTACACGATCATGTCGCGCAAGAACACGGCGCCGTCGTAGCCATCGACGATCCTGTGATCGAGGGACAGCGACAGGTTGACCATGTCGCGGATCACGATCTCGTCGTCCCGAACCACCGGTCGCTTGCGGATCGCGGCGACGCCAAGGATCGCAACCTCGGGGTGATTGATGATCGGCGTCGCCAGCAGGCCACCGACGTTGCCGGTGCTGGTAATGGTGAAGGTGCCGCCCCGTAGATCCTCCAGCGGGCTCTTGCCCTGACGGGCGTCGCCCGTCACCCGGGCGATCTCGCGCGCGAGATCGAACACACCGCGCCGGTCAGCTCCTTGGACCACCGGTACCATCAAACCCCGGTCTGATGCGGTGGCGATGCCGATGTTGTAGTAGCGCTTGATGACGATCTCACCCGCCTCCTCGTCGAACGACGAATTGACGGTCGGGTGCTGCTTGAGGGCCGCCACCAACGCCTGCACGATAAAGGGCAGGAAGGTGACCTTGACGCCTTGGGCCGCCCCGAGTTGCTTGGCCTCGTTGCGCAGGGCCACGATCTCGGTCATGTCGCACTCCTCCACGTAGGTGAAGTGCGGGATGATCCTCTTGGCCTGGCTCATCTTCTCGACGATGAGGCGCCGCAGACCACGCACCGGCACGCGTTCTTCGAGCTCGAGCACCGTCTCCTCATCGGCCGTTGAGACGCCGGAAACCGTCTGCTCGGCAGCCGGCCTGGAAACAACCGCAACTTCGGACTCGGCGACAGGCTCGGGCGCCGCAGCTTCCGGTTTCGCTGCCGCGGACCCGTTGCCGGCGAAGTTGGTGACATCGTCCTTGGTGATCCGCCCCCCCTTGCCGGTTCCCGGTACCCGCAGCAAGTCGACCTCGAGCTCCCGCGCCAGCCGCCGCGTCGCCGGACTTGCCAGCGCTCGTCCGGGAGCCGCCGGTGGCGCCTCCCAGACGCGTTCCGGTTGCCCGGGCTCCATCTGCTCGAGCTCGGCTCGCGCCATGGCTCGCGCTGCCTCGATCGCCTCGTCCACCGGCTCGGGGGACTGCGGATCCCGTCCCGAGGTCTCGGTCGGCTCGGCCTCGCGGTTGGATTCCGGCTCGGACGGCGCCTCCGTCGTACGCTCCTGCGCGTCCTCGGAAAACAGCATCATGACGGTGCCGATCTCGATGATCTCGCCCTCGTGCGCTTTGATCTCGAGGATCTTTCCAGCGCGAGGAGACGGCACCTCGACGGTCGCCTTGTCGGTCATCACCTCCACCAGAGGAGTGTCCTCGGAAACCTCGTCACCCTCGGCGACGAGCCACTTGATGATTTCTCCCTCGGCGACACCCTCACCGATTTCTGGCAGCTTGAACTCGATAGCCATGACCCCTCAGAAGTTGGCAACCTGCTCGATCGCCGCGTAGACACGACGGGGACCGGGCAGGTACTCGTCCTCGAATGCGAACGGGATCGGTGTGTCGAACCCGCTTACGCGAAGCACCGGAGCCTCCAGATGCACAATGGCCCGCTCGGCCAGCGTCGCCGCGAGCTCCGCCGCGTAGCTGCAGAACTTGGGTGCCTCAGCGGCGATGACCGCGCGGCCGGTCTTGGCAATCGATGCGAGCACAGTGGCGATATCGAGGGGCAGCAGCGTGCGCAGGTCGATCACCTCGGTCTGGATTCCCGACTCGGCTGCCATCTGTGCCGCTTCCTCGGCCACCGGCACCATGGCCCCGTACACTAGAACGGTGACGTCGGTCCCTTCGCGCACGATCCGCGCCGACCCAAGAGGAACTTCGAAGTCGTCCTCGGGCACCGGCGAGTGAGCGCGGCGATAGAGCCGCTTGGGCTCCAACAACACCACCGGATCGTTGCCGCGCAGCGATGAGCGCAGCATGCCGATGGCATCCTGGGCATTGGAGGGAACTGCGACCACCAGGCCAGGCGTGTGGCAGAAATACGCCTCGGGGGACTGTGATTGGTACATGCCACCGCCCACACCGCCACCGTACGGTACCCGCAGCACGACTGGACAGGAGTAGTCTCCACCCGACCGGTACCGCATCTTGGCCATCTCCGACACCATCTGATCGAATCCGGGATAGATGAAATCGGCGAACTGGATCTCCGGAACCGGCCGCACCCCGTACAACGCCATGCCGACCGCGGTGCCGATGAGCCCGCCCTCGGCCATCGGCATGTCGAGGACGCGCTGCGGCCCGAATTCCTCGAGCAAGCCCTCGGTCACACCGAACACACCGCCCCATCGCCCCACGTCGTCACCGAGCACCACGATCCTCTCGTCGCGCTGCATCTCCTGGCGCAGTGTTCGATGGATGCCCTGGAGCAGGCTCAACTCGGTCATGCGTTCTCCTCGCGCGTCTCGAGCTCACGGCTCAACTGCTCGGCTTGCTCTTGCAGCATCCACGGTCTTTCCGCGTACACATCGTCGAACATCGTCGCTGCCGGCGGCTTGCCGATGCTCTCTGCCACTTCGATCGCCGCCGCGATGCGGGCGTGACAACGTTGCTGGAGATCCTCCTGCCGGCCCGGATCCCACAGTCCCCGATGCTCGAGGAAGGGGCGCAGCCGCACCGCCGGATCCACCGCATCGCCCTCGTGCACGATCGCCTCCACGAGTTGGGCACCGCGGCCTCCTGCCGCCAGCGCCCGTGCCGCGCGAGCTGCCTTCAGCACCGCCAGGACGTCGCCTCCGTCGACCCGCTGGGTTCCAAGACCATAGCCGGCGGCGCGGGAAGCAAGGTCGAGGTGGCCATCGGTGCGGGCTACCAGCACCAGTGGCAAGGCGAGGCGCGCCGCCAGCTCCAGCGCGCTATGGAACCCCGCCTGGGCCGCGGACCCGGCACCCAGGAGTGCCAGCACCGCAGCCGGTTCGCCGCGCAGCCGCATTGCCAGCGCGGTCCCCGCGGCCTGCTGCACATGGTTGGCGAGCACGCCGGAAACCGACACGTAGCGACCATCCGGGAGGCTAGCATGGCCCGCGACCTGGCGGCCGTGCTGCGAATCGTCGGCGCTGCCGAGCATCTGCGCCACCCACTGCTCGACGCTGCCGCCACGAAGCCAGTAGGCGGCGGCCGAGCGAAACGACGGATACAGCCAGTCGGCATCGTCGAGCGCCAGGGCGGAGCCCGCTGCCACCGCGGCGGCGACGCCCGAAGGGACCCAGAACGAGAGCTTGCCGCCATCGTGCAGGAGCTCGCAATGCTCGTCGAGGATCCGCGCCAACACCAGTGCCTCGTAGAGCGTCCGCAGGTCGCGCTCGGACAGCTCGGGGGCGTTCTTGTCGTTCTGCTCGGCGTCGGCGCCCAAAACCGTCAGCAACTCGTCCGGCATCCCTCGCCTCCCAGCTGATCCGTCGGGCGCCGCTGCACCGTCGATGCCGCAGAACCCCGTTGTGCGTGAACCAAGCTCTCGACGAAGATCTCTCCGGCGCGATAGGAGCTGCGCACCAATGGGCCCGAGGCTACGGTGCGGAACCCTTCCGCCTCGCCCAGCCTCCGATAGTGCTCGAACTGCGCCGGGGTCACGAACTCGCGCACCGGAAGGTGCCGAGCGGTCGGCTGCAGATACTGACCCAGGGTCAGGAAATCGACCCCGACCGAGCGCAGGTCGCGCAGGGTCTGGAGCAGCTCGGCCTCGTTCTCTCCCAGCCCCAGCATGATCGAGGACTTGGTGTAGGGGACCGATCGATGCGCTTTGGCATGCTCGAGAACCCCGAGCGAGCGACGGTACCCGCAGCGGCTGTCGCGCACCACCCGCTGCAGGCGCTCGACCGTCTCGATGTTGTGACCGAACACCTCCAAACCGGACTCGCAGACCACATCGATGGCGGATTCCTCGCCCTGGAAGTCTCCGACCAGCGCCTCGATGATCAGTTGCGGCGCCCTATCCCGCAGCGCACCCACGCACGAGGCGACATGGGCCGCACCACCATCCGGCAGATCGTCGCGATCGACCATCGTGAGCACCACGTAGCGCAATCCCAGGACGGCCACCGACTCGGCCAGCTTGCGCGGCTCCTCGGCGTCAACCCGGCCGCCGGGATCGCCGCTGCTGACGGCACAGAAGCGGCAGCCGCGAGTACAGACCCCGCCCAGCAACATGAAGGTAGCCGTACCGCCGCCCCAGCACTCCCCGACGTTTGGACAGTGGGCCTCCTCGCAGACCGTGTACAGCCCGCGCTCGCGCAGCGTCTTCTTGATGAGGGTGTAGCTCGCGCCCCCCGGAGCCCGAACCCGCAGCCAATCCGGTTTCGGCTGTCGCTGTCGCGGGGCGGGAACACGCCTGGCACCTCGTTGGTTGACCACCGGAAGCTCGATCATGCGGCGATTATCCCATATTCACCGCGCCATTTTTCGACTCAGGCTCGCGCAGCCGAGCCACACGCCGAGCACGGCTGCAAGCGCGATCCACAACAGCTCCAGGAGCCAGGAAGGCGGTACCGCACCGGTGGCGAGGGGCCGGATCAGATGCACCGCGTGGGTCAGGGGCGAGAGCGTTGACACAACCTGGAGGGCAGCGGGCAGCTCCTGGAGTGGAAAGAAAACGCCCGAGACGAACAGAACCGGCATGATGAACAGGGCGTAGAAGTGGTTGAGCGCCTCCATTGTGCGGGCGTGCGCGGAAACTGCCAGCGCCACGCCGCCGAAGAACAGCCCCTGCAACAGGACGGTCCCCAGCACCGGTAGAATCCACCATCCCGGGCTCAGCAAGCGCAGCACCAGAGCGATGATCAGCGTTGCCGCGGCCGAGACCACTCCCTTGGTGGCGGCGGTCAGGATCTCACCTGCGGCAATGTCGGCGACGCTGAGCGGGGTTGCCAGCATGGCGTCGAAGGTGCGCTGCGACATCCGCATGTGCGAAGCCCAGCTGGTCTCGAAACAGGCCGACGACATCGCGGCGCCGGCGATGATCCCAGTTACGAGAAAGGTCATGTAGGGCAGCTCGCCGATCGGCGGCATCAGCGCGCCCAGCCCGAAGCCCAGGACCGCCAGATAGAACAGCGGATCGGCAAGATGTCCGAGCACATTGCTGAGCCAGACGTGCCGGTAGGTGGTCACATTGCGCTGCCAGACGCGGAGCGCACGGATGCTCGGAACGAGGTTCCTCAACGTCGCAGCTCGCGGCCGGTCAGCTGTAGGAACAAATCCTCCAGCGACGCCGATCGCTCCAGCAGTCGCTCGTGGGGAATGGCAGCGATGGCCCCCCAGTCCAGCTGCCCGCGCGGGTAGATGAACACCGTGTCGCCTGCTTGTTCACAGTGCGCATCGAGATCGGCCAGCCGCTCCGCCAATCCTTCTCGGCCAGCTTGGGTCGGCCGCAGCTCGATGCAGCGCTCCCCAACATGCTCGCGTACCAATTCCTCAGGGCGCCCGAGCATGAGGATCTGACCGGCATCGATCACCGCAACCCGGTCGCACAGCTGCGCCGCCTCCTCCATATAGTGGGTGGTCAGGAGCATCGTCACGCCCGCCGCTCGAAGGCTCCGCAGCCGACCCCAGACCATGTGGCGAGCCTGCGGGTCCAGTCCGGTCGTGGGCTCGTCGAGCAGCATGAGCTGCGGCGAGTTGATCATGGCGCGAGCCAGTACCAGGCGCCGCTGCATGCCCCCCGACAGGTTGGCCACCGGTTCGTGGGCGCGTTCGTCCAGTTGTACGAACCGCAACAGCTCGGCGATGCGCTCGTAGGCCTGGCGGCGCCGGATGCCGAAATAGCGGCTGTAGACACGGAGGTTCTCGCGTACCGTCAAGTCTGGATCGAGGTTGTCGGCCTGCGGCACGACACCCAACCGCGCCTTGATCTGCCGCGCTTGCGAGGCAACGTCGCGCCCCAGAACGCGGAGCTGCCCGGCGGTCGGCGCCAACACGCACTGGACCATCCGTAGGGTGGTGGTCTTGCCGGCGCCGTTGACCCCGAGAAAACCGAAGCACTCGCCCTGCTCGACGCGAAAGTCGATTCCTGCTACCGCCTCCAGATCCCCGTATCGTTTGACCAGTCCGCGCGCCAGGATGACTTCGCTCGGCATGTTGCGTCCTGTACAGACCGTGGTGCTCGTGGGTACCTGACCGGCGTGCGACAATGCGCCGTCGGAGAGGAGCGAGCAGAATGAAACCATACCTCGATTTGATGCGTTCCGTGCTGGAGAACGGCGCCCCGAAGGCGGATCGCACCGGCACCGGCACGCGCAGCATCTTCGGCTACCAAGTGCGCTTCGATCTCGCCGAAGGATTCCCGCTGCTGACGACCAAGAAGATCCACCTCAAGTCGGTCATCTACGAGTTGCTGTGGCTGCTGCGCGGAGATACCAACGTCGCTTACCTGCAAGAGCATGGGGTGAGTATCTGGAACAAATGGGCCGACGAGAACGGAGATCTCGGCCCGATCTACGGCCACCAGTGGCGTTCCTGGCCGGCGCGCGACGGCTCCACCATCGACCAGATCGCCTGGGTCACGGAACAGATCCGCTCCAACCCCACGTCGCGCCGATTGCTGGTGAGCGCGTGGAACCCCGCCGACCTCGAGCGCATGGCGCTGCCCCCGTGCCACACGCTGTTCCAGTTCTACGTGCGCGCCGGGCGCCTCTCGTGCCAGCTGTACCAGCGCAGCGCTGACGTGTTTCTGGGTGTGCCGTTCAACATCGCCTCGTACGCATTGCTGACGACGATGATGGCGCAGGTCACGGGGCTGCAGCCGGGCGAGTTCGTGCACACCTTCGGTGACGTGCACCTGTACAGCAACCACCTGGAGCAGGCGCGCGAGCAACTATCGCGGACCCCGAGTCCGCTACCGCACATCCGCCTGAACCCGGCGGTCGGCGAGTTGCTCGAGTTCCGCTATGAGGACTTCGAGCTCTCCGGCTACGACCCTCAACCGCACATCAAGGCGCCGGTGGCAGTGTGAGGCTATCGCTGATTGTGGCGGTGGCCGACAACGGCGTCATCGGCCGCGACAACCAGCTCCCTTGGCATCTGCCGGCCGATCTGAAGCGCTTCAAGGCGCTCACGCTCGGTCATGCGGTGATCATGGGCCGCCGCACGTTCGAGTCGATCGGCCTTGCACTGCCGGGGCGACGCAACCTGGTGCTGAGCCGCGATCCGGAGTACTCGGCGCCCGGAATCGAGCTCTTTGGCTCGCTGACCGAGGCGCTCGAAGGCGCCCGCCAAGCAGGCGAGGTGTTCGTGCTCGGCGGCGCGGCCGTGTTCGCCGAGGCGCTCGGGCATGCCGATCGCATCTACCTGACCCGAGTACATGCACCGGTTGCCGGCGACACCCGTTTTCCGGAGTTGGACCCCCGGCTCTGGCGACAGGTCGCGGACGAGCCGCATGCGGCGGACAGCGACAATCCCCTCGCCTACGACTTCCAGATCTGGGAGCGACGTGCCGTCGATGAACCGAGAGAGGAACGCAGCAGGGCATCTGTCGGATGAAGCGGAGGGAACGCAGCAGAGAATGAGGTCGAGCGGGAGATCAATCGTCGTCCTCGCCGCGGCCGGCGGGCGTCTTGGCGCTACTGAGCTGTGGCCGACCCGGCATTCAGGGGCCGGTTGATCCGGCGCGCACCCCGCGTGTTGTACTGCCGCAGGTACTCCCGGTGCTCGGGCGTATCGGGATAGCTCTCGTCGAGCCGGTAGGGATACGAGCTCATGGCGTGGAATGGCAGCGGCTCGACGCGGTCGCCGTGAATCGTGTTGGGATCGCCGTCCTTGACCCAGCCGTTCAGGTACACCAGCCAGTCGCGGCGCCACCCCTGGGGCAGCTCCGGTAGCTCGTCGCGGAACCGCACCGTGACCTCGTCGCCGGTGCCAACGATGACGTAGCGATCGTCGGCCGCCTGCAGCAGCTCGCCGACCCGGCCGTAGCGCGTATAGGAGCCGCGATGCTGGTCCCAGTTGGAAACCGGTTGCACCGATGCGTACTCGAAGGTCTCGAAGCCGTCGGAGGTCCGGTGCAAGCGCGAGAAGCCACGGAAGCGCAGCTCCGCTGACTCGGGCCCGAGCACGTGCACCCGGACCGGCGCCTCGATCGCCGAGCCGACGGCACGCACGGGCATCGGTCCGGTGCGCGGCACCCCCCACTCTCGCCGCCAGTCTGCGGCCAGGAGCACCTGAGCAAGGTCATCTCCGAGCGCGGTAAAGGCAGCGTCCCAGTACAGCCGCAGGGTGGTCACGATCCGCACCCTGGGATCGGCACGATCGATATGCTCGGACAGGTCCACGACCAGGGTCGAGTTCTTCGCATTCGGCAGGCCGATGTCCTCGATCGCGGTCCGCCAACCGCCGTTGCCATCGGGCACCTGCAGCCTCACCGGCTCGAACCCGACTCGCGGATCCTCGTCGACGACCAGGTTCACGCTGCTGGTGGCCCAGTACACCCACCCAGTGAGAAACAGGTGCACCGACTCACCCTCGGGTATGTTGCCCAGATTCAGCTCCAGGCCATGCGGGGTGGCTAGGCCCTCGTAAAGATAGGGATCGAACGGCTTTGCCCAGTCGCGATCCACGGCCCGCAATTGCCCTGTCCAATCCCGGCCGTTGAGGTCCCGCGCTTGCACCGGCTGCGACTGGCCGACGACAAAGAGCCGGAACTGTGGGTGCGGCGGAGGTGCGAAGCGCTCGTTCGGGAAGACCTGCGTTCCCTGTGGATGGTCCACTGCCAGTAGCCGGATCGCGTCGAGATAGCCGGTTTCGCGAAGCTCCTCGGTAAAGCGCAACTCGTACGCCCCGTCGCGGGCGCGGAGCGCCTCGCCCGGCACCGGGACGTACTCGTCGAAGTCGGCCGGATGGACGACCCCGGCGGCCAGCGGCATGCCGAGCGGCGCCACTCCGAGCACCTCGTTGATGAAGCGCCACTGGCTGCCGTCCCAGGTGTAGAGCAAGGGGCAGGAGCCCTCGAGGCGCTCGACCTCGGCCACCGGCCCCAGCAGCCGATTGGCGTCGACGCCAATCTCGTTCTGGATGATCCCGTTGGGCCAGGTGATCCGCACCACATCCGCCCGCGAAGCGTCCCCCAGGCCGACGTGCAAGCGGCGCCGCCGTTGCGGCCGCAACAAGTACAGCCCTCCGGCCTTGACCTCGATGGTCGCGCCGATGCCCCGGAGGTTGTTCTTGACACCGTCGAGGCTGATCTCGAGCCACCCCGCCAGGGGCTCGGGTTGTTGGTGCCAGACCGGACCCTCGTCCGTCTCCACCAGCAGGTCGATAGCTCCGTCACCGTTGCCGTCGAGCGCATCCAGCAGCCGCGCGCCGGCGATGATCTCGCCCGCCGGCAGGAACTCCAGGTTGCCGCGGTTGATTAGCACGCGCACACCGTCGCCGGAGCCGAGCACCAGATCCAAGAAACCGTCGTTGTTCATATCCGCGGCGACGATGCGATCTATCGAGCCCAGCTTGGCGCCGCTCAAGGAGGCCGCGCTTTGGAAGGTACCGTCGCCCTTGTTGTGCAGCAGGGTGAGCCCCTGGGGGCCGACGAGAGCCAGATCGAGAGCTCCGTCGTTGTCGAGATCCTCGGCGACGGCGGCGACGGAACTTGATGGACCTGCCGCACCCACCGCCGCTGCGATCTCCTCGAAGCGCCCGCCCCGGGCATTGCTGTATAGAGCGTTGCCGGCACCCTGGCGGACGATGTACAGGTCGACATCATGGTCGCCGTCGAAGTCTCCCCAGAGTGCGCCGAGCGCCGGGGCCGGATCGCCGAGCCCGGCGTCGTCGGTCACCTCAACGAACTTGCCACCGCCGCGGTTGCTCACCAGCCGCACGCCCCTCTCCCCCGCAGCATCGGTCACCAGGATGTCGAGATCCCCGTCGTGGTCGAAGTCCACCCAGGTTACCGAGGATGCGTTGACGGTTTCTGGAAACCCATCGACCGGCACCGGCTCGAAACGCCGATCGCCACCCTGGCCGGAGGTATTGCGATAAAGGTGCCCTCCGTCGGCAGCGGCGACGTATAGATCCGGCGCTCCGTCACGATCGTAGTCGCCCAGCCCCGCCGGGCCCTCGGCAGTGACCATGGGCTGGCGTGCGCCGTCAGGCCACACCAAGGCACCGGAGGCGCCGAGCCGCAACAGCGTGGTTGCCCCGTCGTTAAGCTCTGCCGTCAACCACACACCAGCGCCGGATCCGTCGGCCACCCGACGTTGTACGAACCGGACCTTGACGCCGCTCCCCGGGTCAGCCGCGACCAGATTCCGCCGCGGGACCACGACGCGCTTGTAACGGCTGGCCTCGAGTGCCGCCGGCGCCCGTTGGGCTTGTGACAGCCTGCGCCTGTGTTCCTGGTAACGCTCCAGATAGGGACGTGCTTCTTGCGGCCCGCGTGCGCGGGCCAGGAGCATGCCGTGACGATAGAGACTCGATACGTAGTGCTGAAGGCCGATGTCGAAGCCGACCGCGATGACGCGGTCGTATTGCTCCTTGGCCGCCTCTGCATCCCCGAGCGTCTCGAGCGTCGCACCGAGGTTGTAGTGGATCGTAGGATCGGTCGGGTCAAGCTCGACCGCACGACGAAAATCTGCCAGCGCTGCCTCGGCCTCACCACCGCGACGATGGATCAACCCCAGCAGATAGTGCACCGCGGGGAGCGAGGCATCGCGCGCCATGGCGGCTTGCAGCGCCTCGGTAGCCCCGGAGTCGTCGGTCGCCTCGTAGCGCGCCAGCGCCAGATTCACCAGGTCCTGCGCACTCGCCTGCGTGCTCGCCGCCACCTGGGCGAACACCGCTGCTGCATCGACGAACTGCTTCTCCTCGAAGAGCGCTTGCCCGCGGTTGCGCAACGGCTGGACCTCTCCCGTCTGGGCGCTCGAGAACGTCCATGCCAAGGGCAAGAGGGTCGCCGCAAACAGGGCGGTCGCCCCCAACCCGCGCAGGTGGCGGGCGGCTCGGAACATCGATCCGGTGTCGGTCACGACTTCAGGCTCCGCGATGAAAGGGTGATACGGCGGGTCGATTCGACGGCTCTGTCGAGTCTATCCGGAACCGTCGTCGTGGGCATTGCGATCCTGTAGCCGCCCCTGCAGACTGAAGAGGGTGCGGCACCGCACGGGATGAGCCGCGTAGACCGGGGGGAAGAACATGTTGCGTACCATGATGGCGTTTCTGTTCGGGTTGGTCACCGGCATCGCTTTGATTTACATGCTCGATGGGCCGCTGGATTTCAAGTTGCTGCGCGAGGACGCGAGCAAAGCCCTGGACGCGGTCGGACGCACAGCGCGCGATCTGAAGCTGGAAACGGCAGTCCGTACGGCACTGGCATTGCACAAGGACTTCGACTTGTTCGGCGGCGTCCATGTCGATGTCGAGGTCGATCATGTGACCTTGAGCGGCACGGTGGGATCCAACGACCAGCGTAAGCTCGCCGAGATCATCGCTCGTGGTGTGGACGACGTCGAGAGTGTCGAAAACCAGCTCGTCGTGCATCGCCCCCGCGACGAGTTGCCATGACGTGTGGATGGGCCACTTTCACCACGGCCTGCTAGCAGGCCGTGGTAGGTCAGAAACTCAAGCTCGCGAACAAGCCAAGAGCTCGGTGCTCGGTATCCGGCGCGGCCTCGCCACCTTGGCCTTTGAACAGCTTGCGCAGCCCCAACGTGTAGCGCACCTCCAGACCCAACTTGCCGGACTGGACGCCAGCTCCGAAGACCAGCCCGTAGTCCAGGTTCTCGACCGACGAGGAGATATCGAGCTCGGTTCCACCTTCTCCGAGCACGCCGGTCACCACTCTCGAGTTCACCCGAACGGCACCGTACCCCCCAAGAAAGAAAGTCGGCGCGCTCCCGAAGTGAAGCAGGACCGGCACCTCGACATAGTCGAGCTCCCAGGTCTGGGTCGCGGTCTCGGGCGGCAAGCTGGCATCGTGGACAACGGCACCGCGCTTGGAGTACAGGATCTCCGGCTGCAGATCGATTCCGACCAGCCGGAGCCGGAAGTACACCCCGCCCGAGAAGCTCTTGCGGGTCTGGAACTCGATGTTCGGATCGCCGGTCTCGCCGCGAAACTCCGACCACTGCAGCCCGCCCTTGATGCCGAATCTCTGCGCCGCCACGTCGCGCGCCGGCAGGATCAGCAGCAGTGCCGCGATCGCCAGAACACTCCAAAGCCGTTTCATCGGCTCGCTACATCAACCGTCGTACGGGATGTCTGATAGGACGTAGTTCATCTCGATGAACTCGTTCCACTTGTCTGGAGTTTCCTCGTCCATGAAGATCGCGTCCACCGGGCAAACGGGCTCACAGGCACCGCAGTCGATGCACTCCTCCGGGTGGATGTACAGCATCTGTTCCTTGCCCTCGGGCGCCTTGATCCCGTGAACGCTGGCACCGTCGTCGTTGATTTCGTAGATGCAATCGACCGGGCAGACCTCGACGCAGGCACGGTCGCGCACGTTGACGCAAGGCTCGGCGATGATGTAGGTCATCCTGCTCTTCTCCTGAAATCTTTCCAACGATCGAGCCGTCGCCGCGGTCCGCGCCGCAACGCCAGCACGATCAACTTAACACACCCCCGAGAAGTGGGCAAAAAGGCTTTCGAGGCAGAACCGCGGCGACAAAAGCCTCCCCGATCGGCGCCCGGTGGCAGCGATTCCGCTGCAACCCCGCGGTCCGGGTTTTCCACAGCCTGATCGCCTCATTTTCGCCCCTGGGACGTTTTCGGGGCCGAATCGGTGAACACTCGAGGCGCTGAACACCGTGCCCGCCGGGGCTTTGCAGAAATCCACATCGTTTTCCACACGATTTCCACAATACCTGGTAGACCGAGTCGCGAGGGGCTACCATATCTTGTGGTTCCTACCTTGACATGTCGGCGGGGAGCAAGTAGAACAGTGGAGCCTAGCGTGCCGGTATCGGCAGCAAGCAGCCCTGCAAGACGAGTTGAAAAACGTCCCAACTGCGGAGCAACGCCAACATGCCCCCTGACAAGAACCCGCTTCCCGGTTCTGGTCCCGTCAAGAACCCAGAAGCCTCGTCCAGGCTAGTAGCGGCCAGCATCAAGCAGCGAGACGCTACAGAAGAACCGGCAGCAACGCGAGACTGCGCAGGGCTTCAGTTTTCGCGTTATTTCACCACTGAAGGCGTCCATCCGTATGACGCCGTCGAGTGGGAGCGGCGCGATGCGATCATCGAAAGCTCCACCGGCACCTGCGTGTTCGAGCAGAAGGATGTCGAGTTCCCGGCCACCTGGAGTCGGCAGGCCACCAACATCGTGTCTTCCAAGTACTTCCACGGCCAGGCCGGCAGCAACGAGCGCGAATCCAGCCTCAAGCAGCTGATCGGCCGCGTCGTCGGCGCCATCACCCAGTGGGGCATCGACGGTGGCTACTTCGCCTCCAGCGACGACGCCGAGACCTTCTCCGACGAGCTGACTCACCTGCTGCTGCATCAGATGCTGGCCTTCAACTCGCCGGTTTGGTTCAACCTCGGTGTCCAGGGCGAGCGCCAGCAGGCTTCTGCCTGCTACATCAATCACGTCGACGACACGATGGAGTCGATTCTCGATCTCGCCAAGACCGAGGGGCTGATCTTCAAGTGGGGATCAGGAGCCGGCGTGAACCTGTCGCGCCTACGCGGTTCCAAGGAGAACCTCTCCGGTGGCGGCGTGGCGTCCGGACCGGTGTCGTTCATGAAGGGATTCGACGCCTTCGCGGGAGTCATCAAGAGCGGTGGCAAGACCCGGCGCGCAGCCAAGATGATCATCCTTGATGTCGATCACCCCGACATTGTCGCTTTCATCGAGTGCAAGGGAACCGAGGAGCGGAAAGCATGGGCGTTGATCGACGTCGGATACGACCCGGCGCTCGACGGCGAGGCTTACGGCTCGGTGTTTTTCCAGAATGCCAACCACAGCGTCCGGGTCTCCGACACCTTCATGCGCGCGGTTGATGAGGACGCCCAGTGGCAGACGATCGGGCGGGTTGACGGTCAGCCGGTGACGACCTACCGGGCACGCGACATTCTGGAGAAAATCGCTCGCGAGACCCATCAGTGCGGCGACCCGGGGATGCAGTTCGATGACACGATCAATCGCTGGCATACGTGCAAGGCGACGGATCGGATCTACGGCTCCAACCCGTGTTCCGAGTACATGTTCTTGGACGAGACGGCATGCAATCTGGCATCGCTGAACCTGCTCAAGTTCCTGCAGGACGACGGCACCTTCGACGTTCAGAGCTACCGCCGCGCCGTGGACGTGGCGTTCACCGCCATGGAGATCATGGTCGGGTACGCTGACTACCCGACCGAGAACGTGACCCGGAACTCCCACGACTACCGGCCGCTCGGTCTAGGCTACGCGAATCTCGGTGCTCTGTTGATGCACCAGGGACTTCCGTACGATTCCGACGAGGGACGCGCGTACGCCGGCAGCATGACGGCCATCATGACCGGCGAAGCCTATCTGCAGTCGGCCCGCATCGCCCAGGCGCTAGGGCCATTCGCAGGCTATCCGAAGAACCGCGACGGCATGCTCGAGGTAATGCGCATGCATCGTGACGCGGCCTACGAGCTCGACGAGGATCTGCTCCCGAGTGGTCTGGCGCGCGCCTCCCGTCACGTTTGGGACCGGGCGGTGGAGCTGGGCGAGGAGCACGGCTACCGCAACGCCCAGGCTTCGGTGCTGGCTCCGACCGGAACCATCAGCTTCATGATGGACTGCGATACGACGGGGGTCGAGCCTGACCTGGCGCTGGTGAAGCACAAGCGTCTGGTGGGTGGTGGAACGTTTCGTATCGTCAACCAATCGGTTCCCGAGGCATTGCGCAAGCGCGGTTACAACAGCGACCAGGTCGAGGCCATCGTCGGGCACATCGATACCCACGGAACGATCGAGGGGGCCCCGCATCTGAAGCAGGAACACCTGCCGGTGTTCGATTGTGCCTTCCGGGCTCCGAACGGGAAGCGCTCCGTACACCATTCCGGACACCTGAAGATGCTGGCGGCGACCCAGCCGTTTATCTCCGGTGCGATCTCCAAGACCATCAACATGCCGTCGGATTGCACCGTCCAGGACGTCGCCGATGCCTACCGGCAGGCGTGGGAGCTGGGTCTCAAGTCGGTGGCGATCTATCGCGACGGCAGCAAGCGCGTCCAGCCCATGGCAACCACCAGCGGGAAGACCGAGGGGCTGACACGGGTGGCGGCTGGTGCCGTGGAGGCTCCCCAACGGCACCGCCTACCGGATGAGCGCGCCTCTGTGACGCATAAGTTCTCGATCGCCGGTCACAAGGGCTACATCACAGTCGGCCTGTACGAGGACGGGACGCCGGGCGAAGTGTTCATCACCATGGCCAAGGAGGGCTCGACGATATCGGGTCTGATGGATTCCTTCGCCAGCATGACCTCGTTCGCACTGCAGTACGGGGTGCCGCTCAAATTCCTCGCACACAAATGCATCAACGCGCGCTTCGAGCCTTCCGGCTACACCGGCAATCCCGAGATTCCCTATGCCAAGTCGATCACCGACTATCTGTTCCGCTGGATCGCCAAGCGGTTCCTGAGTGAACAGGATCAGGCCGAGATCGGGTTGGCGAACGGCGCGGGCGACGCGTTCGCGCAGCACACCCAGCCCAGCCTGCCAGCGCCCCCGATAGAGACCCGCCCCGCAAGCGGCCTCGACAGAGTGTTCGTGCCGCATACCGACGCACCGCTGTGCCCGGACTGCGGTTCGCTGATGGTGGTCAACGGCAGCTGTCACAAGTGCATGAACTGTGGCTCCACTTCCGGTTGTTCTTGAGAGGAGTAACTCCGACAGAGACTCGTCAGGCAGCGCGGTGGGCGGACCGCACCGGGGTGGGCGGCGGCCTAGCTCACCGCGTTGCCGGAGTTAAAGACCGACGGGC
>JACZXM010000316.1 GCA_022571615.1 Acidobacteriota bacterium
GGAGAGACTCTCGTCGGCCAGCTTGGCGAACACGATGGGCGCCGTCTGTATCTCGAACGGCACCACCAGCTCGGCGACCTCACCGCCGGTATCGAGGCGGAACAGGAACTTCGTGCCCTCGAAGGTGGAGTCGCCTTCCTCGTCAGCCCCGTTGAAGGTATCGAAGTGCCAGTGCTCGAGGGTGACGGGCATGTCGTTGTACACCAGCCGCAGGTGGTCGTTCTCGAGGGTGACCTCGAGGATCCCGTAGCCAGGGTGCTCGTACCTGCCGGCATACTGCTTCAGCTCCCGCGACGGGCTCGTGTTCGGCTTGCGAAGCACCTCTACATTGTCTTTGGCCTCGGCCTGTGCCTTCTCCGCGCGCACCACCTGCTCGAGCCCTTCCTTCAGGTAGCCGCCATCCTCCAGACCGAGAATCCGATCGATCACCGTGCGCGCCACCGCCGTGGGCACCGGGTTGAAGCCGGCGGCGTTCGTGTACACGACCACCCCGAACTTATCGTGCGGCAGCAGCGCCACCCACGAGATGAAACCGTCGATCCCACCGCCGTGCTGGACCATGAAATGCCCGCGGTGCGATTCGATCGCCCAGCCGGTGCCGTAGCCGAGGGTCAGAACGCGCTGGTTGGTGGGGTAGGTCGCGATCGCCATGTGCGGGGTGTGCATCTGCTGCAGCGTCGATTCTTCGATCAAACGCTTGCCGTCGATCTCGCCGCCGCCCAGCTGCAGGCGAAGCCACTGCGTCATCTCCCCGACCGACGAGTTGATCGAGCCGGCCGGACCAACGGTGCTGATGTCGCGGAAGGGGATGAGCTCCGGGGCTCGGCCCTGCAGGTTGTAGGGCAGGGCGTGGTCAGGATCGGCCTGCGAGGTTTGGACCGAGAAGTTGGTGCGCTCCATTCCAAGCGGTGCGAAAATCCGCTCGCGCACGAGGTTCTCCCAGCTCGTGCCGGTGATTTGCTCGGCGAGATAGCCTGCGGTCATGAACATCAGGTTCTGGTACTGGAACTCCTCGCCCAGGTCGCGGGTTGGCTCCAGGTAACGAAGGCGCTCGAAGAGCTCCTGGCGCGAGAGCGACGAGTTGTACCAGAGCAAGTCGTGCCGCGGCAGGCCCGAGCTGTGGATGACCAGATCGCGCACCTTGAGCCGCAACGTGGCGTGGGTGTCCTGGAGCCGGAACCCGGGCAGGTACTCGATGAGAGGGGTGTCCCAATCGAGCTTCCCCTCATCGACCAGCGTTCCGAGAACAAACGCCGTGAACGCCTTGGTCGTGGAGCCGATCGCGAACAGCGTGTCCGCGGTCACCGGTTCCTTGCCCTCGACATCCCGCAGGCCATAGCCCTTGGACAAGACGACCTGATCGTCGGCCACCACGGCGATCGCCAGCCCCGGAACTCCGAAGTCCTCGAGCGCCTTCTCGATCACCGAGTCGATACCCTCGAGCGCCGCGCGAGCCTTGGCGGCGATCGGCACACCGCGCGTGAGCCGGAACGGAAACGAGTCTCCGCCCTGGGCGAACTCGCCGGTGATCGTGTCGCCGTCGATGGTGCCGGTGAAGGTCGGCTCCCCGGGAATGCCCGCGATGGCAAAGCTGACGCTGTGATCAGTAATCGAGATCTTGATCAGCGCGATGTCCTTGGCCCCTTGCACGGGAATGGAGATATCGCCCGTGAGGGTGTCGCCGGTGACCGCGAAGTCGAGGTTGACCTCCAGCGGTGTGCCGGGAACCTCGATGGTGCCTTCCCAGTGTCCGGCGAGAGGTGACTGGGTCGTCGCCGCGGACTGTGCGGTGACCACCAGCGGCTGGAGGGTGAGCAATAGGACGATGACAAAGAGGGCCAGGTAAGCAGGAGCTCGCCGCATGGGGTACGCCTCGGATGGGAGGAAACGATGCCCGCACTCTAGTACTTCACGCTGTGGTTCAACACCGGTACCGTCGATGCGGCGCGCGCGAGCTATCGTCCGATCCCTGGCCCGAGCTCTCGCCACAGAAACCAGAGCATGAACAGACCCAGAGCCCCGAACAGCGGCACGAACAGGATCTGCCAGGCGAAGCTCGGGAAGGCCTCCAACAGGCGTGAGTCCTCGCCCAGCGTCTCGACCGCCGTGCCCAGACGCTCGTGGATCATTGCCCCGTCTCCACCCCCGACTCGGTCTCGATCACGGACTCGTGGCGACAGGGTATCTGCTTATTGTGCATGAACGAGCTTGCCTGACCAGCCCACGCCCCGGGGGCCAGCGAGAACGAGGTCGTTGCATCCGCGCTAGCGTCCGGCTAGCCTGCGCCGGGACTTCTAATCGACCAGGAGGACCCTGATGCCGCTTCCGCACCGTCCCGTGATTCTTGTCGGTCTGGCTCTCTCTGTGCTCGCGCTCGCAGCGGCGCCGGCGGATGCGATGCGGGGGGCCCTGGCAGAGGGCGGTTCGCTGGTTGGCGACCCGATGCTTGCGCAGCAACCGCTGGAGGTTGAGGAGGTCCTGTCGGCTGCGTTCCCCACGGCACTGACCGCGGCGGCCGATGGCAGCGCTGTTGCATGGGTGCTCGATGAGCGCGGTGCCCGTAATGTGTGGGTGGCCGAGGCGCCCGAGTTCGTGGGACGACGGCTCACGAGCTACGAGCACGACGACGGGCAGGCCATCAGCGATCTCCAGTTCGCCCTGGCAGGCAGCACGCTGGTGTACACCCGAGGTGGCGCACCGAACCGGAGTGACGAGCTGCCCAACCCTCTCAGCGTTGCGACCGGGGTCCAACGCGAGGTCTTCGCGATCGATGTCGGTGGCGGCGAGCCGATCCGGATCGGCGAGGGGAGCGGCCCGCTGGTGGCGCCGGGCGGTGAAGGGCTGGTGTTTCGACGCGGCGGGGGATTGCACTACTCTCGGTTGCCGGTTGGCGAGGACGAGGACCCGGTCGAGTCGCGTCTGGTCGTGGCGCCTCGCGGCGGCATGGGTGGCGTGCGCTGGTCGCCCGACGGGAGCAGGCTCCTGTTCGTTAGCAATCGCGGCACCCACGCTTTCGTGGGTGTCGTGGGGCTGGATGGCGGCAGCGTGCAGTGGATCGACCCGAGCGTGGATTCCGATGCTGCCGCCGTATGGTCACCCGACGGCGACCGGATCGCCTTCGTGCGTGTACCGGCGCGGCGGCGCCTGGTCATCTTTGCGGCGGCCCGCGAGGCGCGACCCTGGTCGATTCGCGTCGCCGACGCGTCAACCGGCGTCAGCGAGGTGGTCTTCACGGCAGACGAAGGGCCTGCACGGGGTTGCCGTTGTCGCCAGCCCGATCGCTTCGGGAGGCTTGATCTGGGCCGCCGGCGATCGCCTGGTGTTTCCCTGGGAGCGCAACGGTTGGACTGGGCTGTACTCGGTGCCCGCGAGCGGGGGCGATCCGATCGAGCTTGCCGTCGGCCAGTTCGAGGTCGAGCAAGTGGCGCTTAGAGCCGCTGGGAATGAGCTCCTGGTGACCTCGAACCAGGCGGATATCGATCGGCGCCATATCTGGCGGGTCGCTGTCGATGGCAGCGCCCCGGCGCGGCGACTCACCGACGAGGGCTGGATCGAGTGGGAGGCAACGCCGCTGGAAGACGATGGGACCGCCTACTTCCGCTCCTCCGGTACGGTGCCGGCACACGCGGTGGTGCGAACGGCAGGAGGCGAGGTGCGCACGCTGGCCCCTGACGCAATTCCGGCCGACTATCCCTCCGACCGCATGGTGGAGCCGCAGCAGGTGGTCTTTTCGGGTGCCGACGGCATGCGAATCCACGCTCAGCTCTTTGTACCCGCCGGTCTGGAGCCGGGGGAGCGCCGCCCCGCGGTCGTTTTCCTTCACGGCGGCTCCCGCCGGCAGATGCTGCTCGGCTTTCACTACATCGGCTACTACCACAATGCCTACGCCTTCAATCAGGCGCTGGCCTCGCACGGCACGATCGTCTTGGCGGTCAACTACCGCAGCGGCATCGGCTACGGCCTGCGGTTCCGCGAGGCGCTCGACTACGGGGCCACCGGTGCCAGCGAGTTTAACGACGTGCTCGGTGCCGGGCTGTACCTGCGCTCGCGCGACGATGTCGACCCCGAACGGATCGGGCTGTGGGGCGGCTCCTACGGTGGCTACCTCACCGCGCTCGGGCTGGCGCGCGCCTCCGACCTGTTCGCCGCCGGCGTCGACCTGCACGGGGTGCACGACTGGAACGACGGGATCCGGATCTTCGTTCCGAGCTACGACCCCGACGAGGACACCGAGCGATTGGCTTTCGAGTCGTCGCCCAACGCCTGGCTCGACACCTGGCGCTCGCCCGTTCTGCTGATCCACGGCGACGATGACCGCAACGTGTTCTTCAGCCAG
>JACZXM010000317.1 GCA_022571615.1 Acidobacteriota bacterium
ACCTTCAAGGACAAACTCGCCGAGCTCGGAATTATATTCTGCCCGTTCTCGGAAGCGGTGCAGAACCATCCGGACCTGATCCGCAAGTATATGGGTTCGGTGGTTCCGTACTCCGACAACTTCTTCGCCACGCTCAACTCCGCGGTATTCTCCGATGGATCCTTCGTCTACATACCCAAGGGCGTCCGCTGCCCCATGGAATTGTCCACCTACTTCCGCATCAACGCACAGTCCACCGGGCAGTTCGAGCGCACCCTGATCATCGCCGACGAGGGCTCGAAAGTGCACTACATCGAGGGCTGCACCGCTCCGACCTATGTCAGCGACTCACTGCATTGTGCCGTGGTCGAGATCATCGCCCTGCCCGGGTCGCACCTCCGGTACACCACGATCCAGAACTGGTCCAAGAACGTCTATAACCTGGTCACCAAGCGCGCCGTCGCGCACACAAAGGCGACGGTCGAATGGGTCGACGGCAACCTCGGCTCCAAGCTCACGATGAAGTTCCCGTGCGTGTATCTGGTCGGCGAAGGAGCGCATGGTGAGGTTCTGTCGATCGCTTTCGCCAACACCGGCCAGCACCAGGATGCAGGCGCCAAGATGATCCACGCCGCCCCGAACACGACCTCGAGGATCACCTCCAAGTCCATCTCCCAGGGCACCGGGCGCGCCTCGTATCGAGGCATGGTGAAGGTGTATCCAGGGGCGACCGGGTCGAAGGTCCATGTCGAATGCGACGCGTTGCTCATGGGCGAGGAATCGCGCTCGGACACCTACCCGACGATGGAAATCGCCGAGGAAAAAGTGCAGGTCGAGCACGAGGCGCGTGTGTCCAAGGTTGGCGACGAACAGCTGTTCTATCTGATGAGCCGTGGCCTGAGCGAGGAAGAAGCGTTGGTGATGGTGGTCAACGGTTTCATCGAGCCGTTCGTCAAGGAGCTTCCCATGGAGTATGCGGTCGAGCTCAACCGCTTGATTCAACTCGAGATGGAAGGCTCGGTCGGGTAACCGCTCGATTAGCACGAACGGATGAGTCAATCGATGGAAACCGCACTCGCACCTGCTGTGGGCGCCGACGATGTCCGCGCTATCGTCCAGGCGGCAGGGGAGCCGCAATGGCTCGCGGCCTGGCGGCACGATGCCTGGGACGCGTACGCCGCCGCCCCGCTGCCCGATCGCGTCGTGCACTTGTGGCGCTACACCGATCCTGCCAAGTTCTTGCCCGATCGCGTAACGCCGATCCTGCCGGCCGAATCCCCGGCACCCGAATCCGAGATCCCGGCCGGCGTGCAGGAAACGGCGGCGGGTATGGCGATCGTGCAGGACGGCGTTCTCCAGACCTGCTACCTGGAGCCGCGTTGGCGGGACGCCGGAGTCGTTCTCACCGGCCTGGCCTCAGCGGCACTGCAGTACCCCGAGCTGGTGCAGGAGCACCTGGGCAACGTCGTCGGCGCCGAGGCCGGGAAGTTCGAGGCCCTCAACGCGGCGCTCTTTGCCGGCGGCCTGTTTCTGTTCATCCCTGGCGACCTGCACATCGAGCAGCCCTTCCTCTTGTTTCGGCGCGGCAGTGTGGACCGATCGGCGCTTTTTCCGCGCCTGCTGCTGCTTGTCGAGAGCGGTACCGAAGCAACCGTGATCGACGAGTACTCCAGCCCCGGCGACCTGCGTTTGCTCGCC
Source organism: Acidobacteriota bacterium (assembly GCA_022571615.1). Taxonomy (GTDB): domain Bacteria; phylum Acidobacteriota; class UBA890; order UBA890; family WLXD01; genus JACZXM01. The sequence goes on from JACZXM010000317.1 coordinate 1,678, forward strand.
CACGCGGTGGTCGAAGGCAAGGTCCTGGACAACGCGCGCCTGAGCTACTTTAACGTCCAGCGCTGGGGCGAACGCACCCGCAGCCACGCTCATCAGCACTTCGACTTGATGCGCGATGCCTCGGTGACCACGGTCAACATCGGTCTCGGTGGTCGGTACAACAAGGCACATCTGACCAACATGTTACGGGGGCACAATGCACAGTCCGAGATGATCGGGGTGATCTTCGGCAACCACAAGCAGCACTTCGACAACCACACCGAGCATATTCACGCGGTGGGCAACACCCACTCGGACATGGATTTCAAGGTCGTGCTCGAGGACCGGGCGCGATCGGCCTACACCGGTCTGATCCGCATCGAGCTCGAGGCGCGCAACAGCGAAGCCTACCAGGAGAACCGCAACCTCATGCTCGACCCGGAGTGCCGAGCCGAGTCGATCCCGGAGCTCGAGATCCTCAACCAGGATGTGCGCTGCACGCACGGCGCCACGGTGGGCCCGATCGACGAGGAACAGGTCTATTATCTGCAGACGCGAGGACTCGGTCGACGCGACGCGGAGCGCCTGATCGTGGAGGGGTTCTTCGGACCCGCCCTGGACCGGATCCAGGAGGACTCGCTCCGCCACCGGCTGTGGGATTACGTCGATTCCAAGATCAAGGGGCGGACCTAAAGCATGGAGACGAGCACCGAGACTCGTGAGTGGGTGCAGGTGGGCACCTCGGACGCGATCCCGGAGGGAGAAGCCCGAACCTTCGACGTCGCCGGCGTAGGGGTCGCCATTGCCAGGGTCGAGGGACGGCTGTACGCGGTGCAAGATCTCTGCACCCACGACGACGGCCCGCTCGGTGAGGGTTCCCTGAGCGGGTTTGCCATCCAGTGCCCCCGCCACGGGGCCCAGTTCGACATCCGCACCGGCGCCGTGCTATCGATGCCCGCCATCGCTCCGATCGGTACCTACGAGGTCACCGAAAAGGACGGCCTGGTGCTCGTGGGGCTCAAAGGCCCGGCTGCCGATGACGACGACGACGACTGGTAGCAAGCCGGAGCGAGATGCCCTGAGCTCGACAACCGTTCGGGTTCCGTCAACGCCGTCGCTCGATGTCGCCAGGGTGCGCGCTGACTTCCCGATCCTGGGTCGAACGGTAAACGGCAGACCGTTGGTGTACCTGGACAACGCCGCGACCACGCAGTGTCCCGATGCGGTGATCGACGCGATGTCGGACTTCTATCGTTGCTGCAACGCCAACGTCCATCGTGGAGTGCACACGCTGTCGCAGGAGGCGACCGAAGCCTACGAAGGTGCCCGAGCCAAGGTGGCCCATTTCCTCAACGCCGACGCCAAGGCCAGCATTATCTTCACCCGCAACACCACCGAGTCGATCAATCTCGTAGCCCACGCCTGGGGACGACGCCATTTGCGCAACGGTGACGAGATCCTGCTTTCCGTGATCGAGCACCACAGCAACCTGGTGCCCTGGCAGATGCTGGCCCAAGAGGTCGGGTGCAGGCTGCGCTTCATCGACATCGACGAGAGCGGCCACCTGCGTCTGGATCAACTCGACCAGGTGCTGACGTCACGGACGCGACTGGTCGCGATCTCCCATGTTTCCAACGTGCTCGGCACCGTCAACCCAATCCCGACCATCGCCTGTGCCGCCCGCGCGGTAGGCGCCAAGGTGCTGGTCGACGGCGCCCAGGGCGTGCCGCACGGGCCGGTCGATGTCCAGGCACTCGATGCGGACTTCTACGCCTACTCGCCGCACAAGGCCCTGGGGCCGCTGGGCATCGGCGTGCTCTGGGTCCGTCGCGACATCCTCGAAGAAATGGACCCGTTCCTCGGCGGTGGAGAGATGATCCGCGATGTGACGCTGGAGCGGAGCACCTGGGCCCCGGCGCCGGCCAAGTTCGAGGCCGGAACCCCCAGCGTCGCCGATGCGGTCGGACTGGGCGCCAGTATCGATTATCTGGAGTCGCTCGGGATGGACGAGATCCGCCAACACGAGGTCCGGATCAATGCCTATCTGCTCGAGCGCCTGCGCGAGCTGCCCTTCCTGGCCCTGTACGGTCCGGAGGATCCGAGCGACCGCTGCGGGCTGGTCGCGTTCAACGACCATCAGATCCACGCCCACGACCTCGGGACCATTCTCGACCAGCACGGGATTGCGATCCGCGCCGGCCACCACTGCGCCAAGCCGCTGATGCGACGGCTCGGGGTGATGGCGACCGCGCGCGCTTCCTTCTACGTCTACAACGATGTCGACGAGGTCGACACCCTCGTCGACGCACTGCTGGCGGCCCGCAAGGTCTTCGGCCTGAGCACCTGAGGCGCCCCGTTGCAAGGACTACTCGACGACCTCTATCGCGAAGTCATTCTCGACCACTACCGGAGCCCCCACGGCGCCGCTGAGCTGGACGAGGCGACGGTACAGGTGGAGGGCTTCAACCCGCTTTGCGGCGACGAGCTCAAACTCGAGATGAGAATTGTCGAGGGCCGCATCGAGGAGGTCCATGTCGGGCCGGCGGGTTGCTCGCTTTCGGTCGCATCCGCTTCGATACTGGCCCAGCAGCTGCCGGGCAAGACGGTTGCCGAGGCGGTGCAGATCAAGGAGATGTTCAAGCGCGTGATGCGCGGCGAGCCGTGGCCC
>JACZXM010000318.1 GCA_022571615.1 Acidobacteriota bacterium
TCTCGATCTTGTACCAATCTCGTCGGAAATCGTTGCGGTACAGGACGGTGGTCAGGTCCAGGTCGGGGCTCAGCACCATGAAGTGGCGAAGCTGCACCTGACGGTGCGCCGCGGCCAGACTGTCCCCCTGCGAACCTGCGTAGCGCCGCCTCGGGTCGGCCCCGAAGTCCTCGGCCGTCAACCCGAGGTAGGTTTCATTGCTCTGCTGATTCGTGTAGCCGACCTTCAGCTCGACTTCGTGGAAGGTCGATTCCCCAGCATCACTTCGGTAACGGAGCTTGGCCAGGAAATCGCGCAGGGCGAACCCCGCGTTTCCCCCGCCGTCAATTCGTTTGAACCCGTTGGTGCGGATCTGGTACGTCTCTACCAGCCACCCCCAGCGCCGCGACATGCCGCCCAGCACCAGATGCCCCTTGACGGACGCTTCGCTTCCGTACCCGAGATCCGCCTGGATCTTCAAGGAGCTGGGGACACGTGTCGAGATCAGATTCAGCGCCCCTCCGTTGGTGCGCGGACCGAACTTTATCTGGCTCGAGCCCTTGCGTACCTCGATGGCTTCCATGCGCCCGGTGGTCGGGAAGTAGTAGGCGGCCGGCGCGGCATAGGGTGCCGGAGCGATGAGGACACCGTCTTCCATCAGCGTGATCTTGGCCGACCGCTCGGTACCCGAGCCGCGGAATCCGATGTTGGGGCGTAGGCCGTAGCCTTCCTCCTCTCGGACGTTGACCCCGGGTATCTGCCGTAGGATCCGGTGGATATCGTCGAATCCGATCTTGGATTGCTGGAACTCCGTTCCCCCCAGGTACCGAGCCGATCCCGCGATGAAGTCTACGCTGGAGGCATCACCGAGGACCATGATGCGCTCGCGCATCTGGAGCTCCCGGCTCGCCGACTCGTCAGAGCCATCGTCGCTCTCCTGCTGCTTGCTAGCAGCCTCTCTGTTCGGCTCGCTCTTTTGCTTCTGGCCCTCTTGATGTTCACCCTCGGCGCTCGGATCGGCAGCATGAGGGAGCGGGGATGCCAACACACCGGTTACCATGGCGATGGCAACGAGCACGCAGGTGCCTACCCCGCCAGCTGCTCGCAGAAGGCACCGGTCATGCCCCCGGCAAGCCCCTGTGTCGCGGGTGTTCATGGTCTCTGTGCACTCCTACTGAAATTGCGACTCAGTCTCAGTATCTACCAGAATCGTACCACACCAGATCCCCGGTTACAGGCCATGGTGGACGCTTACTCTTCTCGTTGCCGCTGGACAGAGCGGAGGTAGCCCACTGCCCGTTTGCCCTGACGTATCCCGCTGGCAGCCGCCTTCGCGAACGAAACGCCCTCGAGCGCGTCGCCTGCCAGGTACACCCCGGGGAGCGCCTCCAACAGGTGCTCGACACGTTGCCTGATCTGCACGTGCCCGATCTCGTACTGGGGAATCGCATGATTCCATCGCACTACACGACTCAGGACCGGGGCTTCGCCAATTCCGAGCGTCGATCGCAGCTCTCGCCGCGCCAGCGCTACCAGTTCCGTGTCTTCGAGCTCAAGGGCGGTCGGGTCCAGTCGCCCGCCGAACATCGCGCGTGCTAGCAGGTGATCGTCGGGACTACGCTCAGGGTAGATCCTCGACTCCCAGAGACAGCCGAGCATGCGGACACCCTCCCCGCGAGAGACCAGCATTCCGAACCCTTGTGGAAAGGCGCGTGCAGCCGTCGGCGAAAAACCCAACGCGACGACCACGACGGGCGGCACAGGCACCTGCGCCAGTAAGGTGGCGGCCTCGGGAGCCAACGAGTGCAACAGCCGGGCTGAAACCTGCACCGGGCTCGCGATCACGATGGCGTCCGCAGACAGGTGCCCAGCCCCCTCGAGATCCAGCACGTAGCGGCGCCCCTGCTCCGGCGCCCCGGCCGTCGTTTCAGGAACTGCTCGGATGCCGGTGACCTGGAGGCCTGTGCGAACGTCGATTTGGGGATCACGAGCCAGCGAACGCGGGAGTTGCTGTAGCCCCCGTCGGAACGACGTCAGTTTCCTGCTGCGGGGTGGATCATTGGTATCGGCCTTCGCTCGTCGCCGAGCCATCACACCCCTGAGGATCGACCCGTGTTCCTGTTCCAGGCGCCGTAACGCCGGGAAGCAGGCGTCCACCGACAGCCGCTCCGCGTCGCCGGCGAAGATCCCGAGCATCGCCGGCCTCACGATGCGATCGGCAACCTGACGCCCCAGACGCCGGCGGCAGAACTCCCAGACGCTCTCCTCTCCCGCATCGAGACGTCGTCGGATCGCGGGCTCGGCGAAGACCCTCAGAACGCCAGCGACACCGAGCAGACCGCTGCGCACCGGCTTGAGAAGATTCGGACCGATCTCGTGCAGGCGCTGTCGCTGGTAGATGAAGCGCCTGGATGCCGCGGGCCGGGCGCGCAGTTGTTCCGTCTCCAGACCCGCCTGTTCAACGAGGCGCGTGACGGTCGGCTCGGTGTCGAGATAGCCACTCGGACCGCCCTCGATCAGCCATCCGTCGCGAGCCCATGACACGGAGCGTCCTCCTACCTCGCTGGCCCGCTCGAGCACAATGACTTCAGGCCCGGAGTCGGGATGGCCTTGTTGCCGCACAGCCGTGTGCGCGGCAGCGAGACCGGACACCCCGCCGCCAACGATCACCAGTCGCTGCCGGCGCATCAGCAGGCCGTGGTGGAAGTGTGATGGGTCTGGTTGCGCCGCCAAGGGTGCAGATGCAAGGCGCCACGACGGCGGCGATGTCCACATGCATCGTCAAGGAGGGGCAACGCAGCAGATGCGCCCTTGGTGGCGTAACCCTTCGGGCAAGTGGGAGTTGCGGGCGATGGCGGCGTCGCGACTCCTCGACGATGCGCACAGACATCCCCATCGTCGTCGCTTCTTGCCCTCGCCCGTAACTCCCACTTGCCAGGCCCATCACACTTTCACCACGGCCTGCTAGGAGGTGGAACGCAAATCTATGTGAGACACCTCGAGGATTTGGAGGTCCATCCTTTGTCAGGAACGGAGGGAGCCTCCGGCGTGTTTTTCTCGCCCGATGGGCAGTGGTTAGGCTTTCAGGCCGGCGGCGAACTAAGGAAAATCTCCGTCTCGGGAGGGCCGGCGCTAGCGCTGTGCGATGTGCAAGAAATGGTCAGCGCGAGTTGGGGTCCCGACGACACCATCATTTTCAATCGGTCGCGGACGGGCGGCTTGTGGCGCGTTCCGGCCTCCGCTGGTACGCCCGAACAGATCACGGTCCCGGAGGGCGAAGAAGGTGAGGATTCACATCGCTTACCCCACGTCCTGCCGGGCGGTCATGCGTTCGTGTTCACCGCCGGCCAGGTCGGGCGTTTTGACGAGGCGAAAATCGTGGTGCTCTCGCTGGAGACCGGCGAGCGAAAGGTTCTGCAGCTACGTGGCTATGATGCCCGCTATGTCTCGACAGGGCACCTTGTCTTCGTGCACGAGGGAGATCTTTTGGCGGTTCCTTTTGACGTTGACCGCCTGGAGGTCGTTGGCTCACCTGCCCTCATCCAGGAGGGTGTCTGGACCGACCCGGGTCAATCGGCGCAGCCAACTTCGCCTTCTCTCAGACTGGGACCCTCGTTTACCAACCCGCTGGCGGAGACAGCCCTCGACGCTCCCTGGTCTGGGTGGATCGTGAGGGACGGGCGGAGCCTTTAGCCGCGGAACCGGGCGAGTACTTCGTCCCCCGGATCTCACCGGATGGTTCGCAAGTGTCCGTAACTGTCAATGATTCCGGCAACGATGACATATGGATCTACGACTTGGCCCGTCAGACCTCGAGTCGGCTCACCTTCGATCCGGTTTCGGACTACCGTCAGATCTGGACGCTCGATGGTCTGCGGGTGGTGTTCAGCTCGAGAAGGGATGGAGGAGTAAGAAACTTGTTTTGGAAGGCGGCTGACGGAACAGGCGAGGTCGAACGCCTGACGACGAGTCCCCATAGCCAAGTACCCCACTCCTGGTCGCTAGATGGGAAGACGCTGGTTTTCGAGCAGTTCAATGCTGACACAGCGCAGGACCTGTACATACTTTCGATGGAGGGTGAACGCAGTTCGAAGCCTCTTATCCAGACGGAATTCACCGAGGACCGTCCGGCGGTATCTCCCGACGGCCGCTGGATCGTCTATCGCACCAATGAGTCGGGGCGGTTCGAGATCTATGTTCGGCCCTTCCCCAACGTCGAGGAAGGGAAGTGGAAGATCTCCACGGAAGGGGGAATCTCGCCCGCTTGGGGGCCACGGGGTCGGGAGGTGTTTTATCGCAGCCTCGATGACGGCGCGATGATGGTCGTCAGAGTCGAAACCGAGCC
>JACZXM010000319.1 GCA_022571615.1 Acidobacteriota bacterium
TCGGGAAAAGGACGATAGAGGCGCGTGCAGGGGATTGTCCCATGTGCTTGGCATTCGTTCAGGCGCGCGCCGGTTTCTGTCATCCGCTCCCCCGACGTGGGACAGTTGGCGGCATGCGGACAACGGCTCGAGACCGGATCTGGGGGACTGCGGCGGTGCTGGTGATTTTCGGGCTGCCGGCCTGCGCCAGCGGCGGCTGGCCCAAGGACCACCCGGACCTGGCGCAGCGCGCGAGGCAGAGCCCGGGTAGCTTCGTGCAGCCGGCCCGCGACCAGTGGAACCGGGCCCAGACGTTGCAAGCCAACTACAGCATGCGGGTGACCCGGGGAGTCGGCGGCCGTAGCTTCGATGCCCACATTACCGTTCAGCGGCCCGACAGGATCGACATTCTGCTGCTCGCCCCGACCGGGCTGACCGAGGCCTACGTGCGGGCCAACGAGCGCGAGGTTGGACTGTTCGTGCGCGAGGACATGGTGCTTTACAGTGGCCCTTCCACTCGCGATGCCTTCGAGCGGGCGCTCGGGTTCGCGCTCTCGGCCCCCGACGCGGTGGCGGTGCTGATGGGCTATGGCGTAGAGCCCGCCGGGCTGCCGACCGGCCTGCCCTCGTGGGACCCTCGGTTGCGGCGGGTGCGGATCGACCACGGGCCCAGCGTCAGCCTCTGGCTTCATCCGCTGACCCTGCGGTTCGATCGGGTCGAGCATCACAGTGGCCAGAGCCGGGTCACAACCGTGGTCGAGGGTTGGGTGCAGGTGAGCGCCGGTGCGGCCAAAGAGAAACCGGTGGCCGGGGCGGCAGGGCTGGAGGTGCAAAGCCTGGCTCCAGAGGTAGCGACGGTGCCAATCCCGAGCCTGCTGAAGTTGGAGGTGGAGCCGGAGGGCTACGGGATCCGGCTTAGGATGGTGGGCGAGCCTGTCTTGAACCACCAATATCCACCCGAGTACTTCGATTTGCAACGGCTGCCGGGGGTGCTGGAGTTGCCGCTCTCGGAGCTCGCCCGCGACGGGGGCTTGTTCTCACCGACGAGCGAGGAGTCGCCGGTGCCGGAGGGTGTTTGAAGGTTCCGCCCGGGCGCGCTTATAATGCGCCTTCTGGACACAAGTTCTAGCTCTGTCCGCACCGGTCGGAACTCGGCGTTGTGTTGTGTCTGCGAGTAACTTGGGGCGTCGCCAAGTCAGGCAAGGCACCGGACTTTGGCTCCGGCATTCGCAGGTTCGAATCCTGCCGCCCCAGCTTTGCCTGACAGCGCGCGCCGCAAGGTGTCACTGGTTACTCGGATCCTCTTTCCTCACACGTTCCGCCAAACGCTCGGACCATGTCTAATACCGACCGCAAGCTCAAGCTATTTGCCGGCAATGCCTGCCCCGACCTCGCCGCCGCGATCGCGCGCTCGGTAGGGCTGCCGCTGAGCGAGATCGAGATCGGCCGTTTCGCCGACGGCGAGGTCCGGTGCCACCTCGTGGAAAACGTCCGTGGGGTGGAGGTGTTCTTGATCCAGTCGACCTGCGGGCCGGTCAACGACAACCTCCTGGAGCTGCTGATCATGATCGACACCGCCAAGCGCGCGTCGGCCCATCAGATCACCGCGGTCATCCCGTACTTCGGCTATGCGCGCCAGGACAAGAAGGACAGCCCGAGGGTGCCGATCTCGGCCAAGCTGGTGGCGGACCTGCTGACCGTGGCGGGCGCCGACCGGGTGCTGTCGATGGACCTACATTCCGGTCAGATCCAGGGCTACTTCAATATTCCCCTCGACCACTTGTTCGCCGCTCCGGTGGCGGTCCGCCGCATCGGGCAGATCGAGGGCGATCTGGTAATGGTGTCGCCCGACGCCGGCGGCGTGGAGCGCGCCCGTGCCATCGCCAAGCGTCTGGAAGCCGGTCTGGCGATCATCGACAAGCGACGCCGCGTGGCCAACAAGGTCGAGGGCATGACGGTCATCGGTGACGTCAAGGACACGGTGTGCTGCTTTTACGACGATATCGTCGATACCGCAGGTACCCTCACCACGGGGGCCCAGGCCGTGCTCGAGGCGGGGGCGGAAAAAGTCTACGCATTTGCGACCCATGCCGTGTTGTCGGGGTCGGCGATCGAGCGCATCGAAGCGAGCCCCTTCGAGAGGGTGTTTGTTACCGACACGATTCCTGTGAAGCCGGAAGCCGCCGCCTGCGACAAGATCGAGGTTCTGTCGGTAGCGGAGCTGATCGGCGAGGCGATCTCAAGCATCTACGAGGAGACCAGCATCTCCCGTCTGTTCATCTGAGGTGAGAAATGAATCTTAAGGACGCAGTTGTTGTGGAGGTCGAGGAGCGTCAGCCCGGCTCCAGCAATGTCGCCAAGCGTATGCGCCGCGCCGGGAGGCTCCCCGCGGTGCTGTACGGGGGTGGTCGTGACACCCGCCCGATTACCGTCGATCCGCGCCAGATCGTTACCATCCTTCGATCCGGCCACGGCCAGAACACACTGCTCAGCCTCAAGGTGGGCGATGGCCGCCAGCAGCCCGCGCTGATCCACGCCTACGACGTCGACCCGCTCAGCCACAAGCTCGTGCATGCCGACTTCCTGCGCATCGCGCTCGATGTGGAGATCGAGGTCGCGGTGCCGATCGAGATCGTCGGCGAGGCCCTGGGGGTCAGGCTCGACCACGGGATTCTCGATCAGGTCGTGCGCGAGATTCAGGTCAAGTGCCTGCCCGCGGACATTCCCGACACGCTGCCGGTGGATGTCACCGAGCTCGGCCTCGGCGCGACGCTGCATATCTCCGATCTGCGGGTGCCGGACGGCGTAGAGGTCCTCGCAGATCCGGACCAGACGATCGTCAACGTGGCGGCACCAACGGTGCAGCTCGAGGAGGTCGAGGAGGTCGATGAAGCCCTGATTGTCGAGGCCGACGAACCCGAGGTCATCGGCAAGGGCGGCGCCGAGGGGGAGAGCGACGAGGAAGGCTAGGGCCGGCGGATGCGAGCCATCGCCGGGCTCGGGAACCCCGAAGCACGGTACGCGAGAACACGCCACAATGCGGGCTGGATGCTGCTCGACCTGATGGCCGAGCGTGGCAAGCTGCTCGAGCGGCGCGAGAGGGAGTGGGTACAACTGGAGAAGCGGAAGCTGGGTCCGGACGCGATCTGGCTGATCCGCTCGAAGACCTACATGAACAACAGCGGCCTCGGACTCCAGCAGGCCTGCCGCAGCTTGCAGCTACAGCCCGGTGAGCTTGTGGTCGCGTATGACGATGTCGACCTGTCGCTCGGGCAGTTGCGATTGCGGCAAAGCGGCGGAGCCGGAGGCCATCGAGGGCTGGAATCCGTGATCGAGTCGCTCGGCACACCTCGCATTCCGAGATTGCGGCTGGGAATTCGCGGTGAGAGCCCGTGGCGCGATACGGCCGACTACGTGCTGTCGGAGTTTCAGCAAGACGAGGTCGATCTGCTGGCGGCGATGCTACAGCGGGCGGCTGACGCGGTGCGGATGATCGTGCATCGTGGTCTGGGTGCCGCGATGAACACCTACAACCAGAAATCGAAACCGAAAAACGGATCCGAGGCGTCTGCAACGACGCCAGACAAGGAGCAGCGGGAATGATCAACATCCCGATGGAAGCCGTCCCCATCATGGGGGCCATTGGCCTGATCATCGCGATGGGCATCCTAGTGGCGGTCAAGCGCCGCCCGGCCGGCACCGACCTGATGATCGACCTGGCGGAACAGATTCACCACGGGGCGATGGTGTTTCTACGGGCGGAATACACCCTGCTGGCGGGTTTCGTTGTTGTCGTCGCCGGGTTGCTGGGCTGGTTCATCGGGGCCGAGACCGCAGTCGCGTTCGTCACCGGTGCCTTGGCTTCGATCGCGGCCGGTTTCGCCGGCATGTCCTCGGCGACCGCGGCCAACGTTCGCACCGCCGCCGCCGCCAAGGACGAGGGACAGGATGCAGCCTTGATGGTGGCGTTCATGGGCGGATCGGTGATGGGATTGGCGGTCGCGAGCCTGGGGTTGCTCGGCGTCGGAGTCTGGTTCCTGCTGTACGGCAGCCCGGAGACCGCCAAGGTGATCAACGGTTTTGCGATGGGGGCGAGCTCGATCGCGCTGTTTGCTCGCATCGGCGGTGGCATCTACACCAAGGCGGCCGATGTCGGCGCTGATCTGGTCGGCAAGGTCGAGGCCGGGATTCCCGAGGACGATCCCCGCAATCCGGGCGTCATCGCCGATAACGTCGGTGACAACGTCGGCGATGTGGCCGGCATGGGGGCCGACATCTTCGAGTCCTACGTCGGCTCGATCATCGCCACTATCGCCATCGGGGCGACGCTGT
>JACZXM010000320.1 GCA_022571615.1 Acidobacteriota bacterium
CTCGGTCGGCGGGATTCCTGACGAGATTCCGGATCTCGATCCCTTTTTTCGGGTTCGTCGCTCGCTTGATCGACCCGGCCCGGGAATGCCACCCGAGGGGATCGGGAAGCTCCGGGATGAGCTCGATCGGCTCACCCGATCCTGGCAGGAGACGATTGCCAACGACCCGCTGGGTACGGTGGTCGTTCATGGCGACTTCCACAAAGCCAACGTTGTCGTGACGCCCCACGGCCTCACCCTCCTGGACCTCGAGGATGCGGGTAGGGGACCGGCCAGCTGGGACCTGGTGCCACACCTGGTCGGCGTACGCCGGTATGGCATGCCGCCCGCAGAGTGCCGGTCCTTCTGCGAGGCCTACGGCGCGGATCCCCTGACCTGGGATGGCACGGAGCTTCTGTGCCGTGTCTACGAGCTCCACCTGACCTGCTGGGCGGTCGCCCTCCGTCACACCTCGCCAGAGATGGCCGCGGAAGCCGAAGTGCGCCTCTCCAGTTTCCTCGGCAGCACCGATCGGCGATGGACCCTCCGCTAACAGGTACCCGTCTCCTGTCAGCCCAAGGCAGCCTGAATCATGAACCCGGATTCCACCTTAGCTGTGACCAAAACCTGTCCAAAGGATGGGGTCCACCTCTGTTGATCTCCGTCCGTATCGCGCGGGATGCACATGTCCTACGATCCGCTGATCACAGAGCTGAGCGCGATCAAGGAATCCTTGAAGAAAATCCAGGACCGCATAACACGAGCCAGCAGCTGAGGTAGTTATGGGGAATGACGTGTCTCGGGATTGACGTCCAGGTGAAGCGCGGGTTCTCGTGCGCCGCGATAGACGCACAGGGCATTCTCGTCGCCTCAGATTGGTACAGCACGCCGCGACAAGTGCTCGGTTGGGTTTCCGAGCTTGCATCTCGGTGGGCAGCCGGTGTTGTGGTAGGGATCGACGCGCCGAGCGACGCTCGGGTTTCTCCGCGGCCTTGGTACTGGGAAGGTTCCGACTACTTCGAAGATCGCGCCCTGCACACCGTCAACGGCCCGAGCTAGCCACTCGGCACGGGCACGTCGCGCCCCCTCCGCCAATCTGACTCCCCGCGACTGCAAGCAAGCCAGCAGCTCGTTGCATCGATGCATGGCGGGGTGAACGTCGATCGCTATGATGGAAGCGTTGCTTCGGCCCCGCGGCGTCCACGATGGCTGATTCGCTCCACGCCAAGCCTGGTCGCTATCGCTTGCGCTTCGCGGAGCATGCGTTTGACTTGCGTACCCTCGAGCTCAGCGGCATTTAGAGCGCGAAACGCGTCCAGCCTTTGGCGGTGCACCGGCTCCGGGGCCGAGGCTGGAGCCAATCCGGCACCCTGAAGTCGTTGATCCGGTGCAGGCGGGATCCGGGTTCGAGTGCCCGCCGCCGCCGCAGAGCCAAGACGTCCTCTCTGCTCGTCGGCAGCCCGCGCTCCAGATCCACTATCTCAGAGCGTCCGGATGATCTCCTCAAGCTTTTCCTCCAGCCCATGCAGTACGAAGTATTGACGAATTTCGTTCATGTCCAGCCCGCCCGTCGTGATAAGAGCGCCAATGTCGGCAAGCTCCTGGAGGGTTCGAGACGCGTCGTTCTTGATCGCGAGCACCTTCATCGCGATCAGATGCTCGGCTCTCGGTACCAGGATTGGCAGCCCCTGGGGCCCTTCGAAAACCTTCGCGCCGGCGAAGATCTGATCCGCCGTCTTGCCGTCTACATACACGAAGTCCACCCGGCCCCATTGCGGATTTTCGTGTACGTGGTTGGAGTAGCCTTCGGACCGATACAGCGTTTCGAAGCCGAGTTGCTCGATCTGTTCGACGACCACGTCCTGTGCTGCTCGCTCGACGATGAAGTCGATGTCCAGCGTCATGCGCACAATGCCGTACGCGGCGAGGCCCAACCCGCCGACCAACGCGTACCGTAGATCGTGCTTGTTGGCGAGCTCGTCAACGGCCTTGAGAACAACCGCGAAATCCATATCCCGTAACCTCGCCTGGCCTTGTCTCGTGGGGAATCGGGAAGATCAACAACCTTCCGAGACGATAGTTTTCCTGCATGTGGCGGTCAATCGACCCGTCCGATGGTTGCCCTGCAGCCCGGACGCCTTCGCTCGCACGTCCACCGGAGGAGGGAGCGTCACGGCGGCTCTCACTCCTCGTCATACATGTCGGGGCCCGGAGCGACATAGTGGAGAATCGTCCAAACCAGGCTCCGTTGCCTGCCGGGCACCCACTCTTTTGGTGCACGAGGAGGAGTGTCGAACATGCCATCCCCGCCACCCCGCTCCACCGGGTTCGCGAACCCCTCCGACCCACTGGCGCTCTCCCAGGCTTCCAAGCTCGCCTCGGCCGGGTCCTATCGCCGCTCCGTCCGCCTGCCAAGGTCCGTTCGCGGGGAACTTGCAACGCTGGCCGCCGCCACCCGACGGGCCGCGGACTCGGGGCTGAAGTCGGGCGTCACCCAGCTTCAACGGACGCTGCTTCACCGCATCACCATGGGGCCGAGCGTGGCGGATTACGCGCGCATCGAGGCCATCGGCTACCGAGCCTATCTCGACGAACAGCTGGATTACGAATCGCTCGATGACCGCGAGCTCGAAGATTCGCTTGCGGCTGAGCTCCCGACCCTGGAGATGTCGGCGCAGACGCTGTTTCGCGAGTACGGCGACAACCCGTTCATCCCCATCCTGGAGCTCTGGATCGCCACCGTCCTTCGCGCCGTCTACAGCCCACGGCAGCTGTACGAACGGATGACCGTCTTCTGGACCGACCACTTCAATATCGACATCTTCGTGCAGCCACAGCCACAGCTCAGGCCGGTCGATTATCGCCGGGTCGTGCGTGCCCACGCCATGGGAACGTTCCCCGAGTTGCTGTCGGCAAGCGCCCACAGCCCGGCGATGCTCCTGTATCTGACCAACGACACCAACGCCAAGGGCCACCCGAACGAGAACTACGCCCGCGAGCTCATGGAGCTGCACACCATGGGTGCCGATAACGGCTACACGGAAACGGACGTCAAGGAGGTTGCGCGTTGCTTCACAGGCTGGACTTGGGTGTCGCCGTTTCGAGACCGGGGTGAGGTCGGGACCTTCCAATTCCAGGACGCGGACCACGACACCGCCAAGAAGAAGGTCCTCGGCACCTCCATTGCCGCCGGAGGCGGTATCGGCGACGGCGAGACGGTGCTCGACATCTTGGTCGATCGCAAGGAAACGCGGCAGTTCATCGCCTCCAAGATGCTGCGCTGGCTGTGGGGCTACGAGCCCAGGAAAAACGCCATCAAGCGTGTCGCCAAGGCCTACAAGAAGAGCGGCGGGGACATTCGCGAGATGCTGCGGGAGGCGCTCTCCAAAAAAAGGCTCGGCAGCGCCACCACCAAGCTCAAGCGGCCGTTTCACCTGACCTCCGCGACGCTGCGAGCGATGGGGGCCGAGATCAGCGACGTCCGGTTCGCGCTCCAAGGGTTACGCGAGACGGGGCACATTCCGTTTTCCTGGGGGCCGCCCGATGGCTATCCCGACAGTGTTGAGTACTGGTCCGGCCTCATCCTGCCGCGATGGAACTCGGCGGCGAAGCTGTTCGAGTCCCAAGGTCTGTCGTGGGATCCGAGCCTCGATGATGCCTCCGGCACGCCCCAGTCCATCGTCGATCGCCTCGACACCACGTTTCTCGGCGGCACTATGACCAAGGCCACTCGCCAGCAGATCGAGAGTTACCTGGGCGGCAAGTCGATCACGCGCAAGCGCGTGCGGGAGGCGATCAGCCTGACGCTCTCCTCGCCCGAGTTCCAGGAGTATTGAGATGAGTCACAATTGCGGCTGCCGGGAATACGAGGAGGTCTCGCGGCGCGATTTCCTCAAGCTCGGAAGCGGTGCGGCGATGGCGCTGGCGGCGCCGGCGTGGCTGCCTCGGGTGTCGCTGGCGAGCTCGTTTGCCGGCAACCGCGACGTCGTCGTGTCGATCTTCCTGCGTGGCGGGGTCGATGGACTGTCGATGGTGCCACCGTTCACCGACAGGAACTACTACACCCTGCGGCCGGGAATCGCGATCCAGCCTCCCGATGCCAACAGCAACGCCGCCCTCGACCTGGACGGTACCTTCGGTTTCGCTCCCGCGATGCAGCCGCTACTGGAAGCCTACGACGCGGGTGACCTGCTGGTGGTGCACGCCTGCGGCCTGGAGTCTCCGACGCGGTCGCATTTCGAGGCCCAGCACAACATGGAGGTAGGCCAGGGCGAGCCTCCCGCGACGCTATT
>JACZXM010000321.1 GCA_022571615.1 Acidobacteriota bacterium
GAAGATCTCCTCCTGGAGATACGTGTCGAAGGGCCTCCCCGAGACCACCTCGACGATGCGACCGAGGACGTCCATCGACACGCTGTACTCCCAGCGTGTCCCGGGCTGGGAGGCAAGCGGTAGCCGCGCGAGCTTGCGCACAAAGGCGTCCAGGTCGGGGACCGAGTACAGATCGGACGCGGCGTACAGGGCCGGGGGGCCGTCCACCGAGCGATCCTCGTACGTCAGGCCGGACGTGTGGGTGAGCAAGTGCTCGATCGTCATCGCCCGCGCCGGCGCGGTCTGGGGCGCTGCGGTCGAGCCACCGACCCAGACCTCCAAACCAGCGAATTGAGGCAAGAAGCGGGCCACCGGATCGGAGAGGTGAATCAGGCCGCGATCGAGAAGCTGCAGCACGGCCACGCCGGTGACCGGCTTGGTCATCGAGTAGATCCGGAAGACCGTATCGGGCGCCATCGGGGCACCGGTCTCGACGTGGCGCGAGCCGACGCTGTAGGTGTGCGCGACCCGCCCATGACGGGCGATGACGATCAGGACGCCGGGCATGGCTCCCCGCCGGACGTACCCCGCGGCCATCGCATCGATCCGAGCAAGGCAGTCGGCCTTCAGCCCCGCTGCGGCCGGGTCGCCCGGCGCTAGCTGCTGGCCGATGCCCGTCGGAGCCGCGAGCAGGCAGGTGAGCAGAGCAAGGAGACGGTTCCGATCGCGGTGTTCCATCGTCGCGAGGCTATAGTATGCGCCCACTGAACGTGGCTTCGTGGAGCTGCCAAAGGAACGCGGGCCGTCTTGAGAATCGAAAGGCTACTCTTCGGCAGCGTCTTGCTGCTGCTCGTCCTTTCCGTGGGCATCGCCTGGGTCGTGCCCGAGTCGGAAGGGGTTGGCGGCTACCCGCACGACGAGTTTGCAAGCATGCGCCAGGGCGGTTCCGGCGCCGCAAGGCACGGCGGCATCCTGGCGCTGGGCTGGGCGTTCGGGGTGCTGACGATCCTGAACTTCGTTCTGCTGGTCGGCTTCGGTGGGCGACACGATGGTCGACTGGGCAGCTTCGGTTGGCCGCTTGCAGTCGCATTCATCGCGTATGCCGGCGTGTTCAGCTGGATCATCGCGGCCTACCGGCAGTACCTGGTCGATCCGGGCGGGCCGCTAGTTCTGGGTTTCCCGCTGCCGAGCGCGCTCATGCTGTACGTGCTGTACCCGGTGTCGATGATCCTCAATGTCTATTTCGCGGTCGGCTTTCGGCGCTGGGTGTTGACCGAGGAAGACGAGGCCCGCTACCGCGAGCTCGTTGCACGCCGCCGCCGCCAGCAGGCGAGCGGACAACGCTAGCTGATGGACGCCTACCGCAACACGATCCTCCTCGTCTGTGTCGGGATCTACACGGTGCTATGCGTCGTCGTGGGCATGTGGGCGCTACGGCGAACGCGTTCGGTGCGGGACTTCTTCATGGCCGGACGTGACCTCGGAATCATCGTCACGGGCGTGGCGATCTTCTCCAGTACCATGAGCGGTTTCGGTTTCGTGGGCGGCCCGGGCCTCGTCTACTCGATGGGGATGAGCTCGGTTTGGATCGTCCTGACGGCGGCGGTCGGCTACGCCATCAGTGACTTCCTGGTGGGCAAGCGACTGCGGCTCTTCGCCGGCCTGTTCGACACCGTTTCGTTGCCCGATGTCGTGGCGATCCGCTACAACAGCCAGACCACCCGCTTGCTTACCGGGGTGGCCATCCTGTTGGGGGTCATGGGCTATCTGGCGACCCAGATCCTCGCCATGGCCACGGTGCTCCAGAGCATCCTGCAGAACACCGGCTTCGTTCCGGGGGTAGGGCTCGCCGCCTGCATCGCGATCTCCTGCTCGGTCCTCGTCTTCTACTCGGTGACCGGAGGGATTGTTGCGTCGGTCTACACCGATCTGTTCCAGGGGGCAATCATGATCGTCGCCGGCGTGCTCGTCTTCCTCACGGCCCTCTCGGTCGTCGAGGGTGGCGAGTCGGCCACCGCGATCCTGCTGCGCGACGACCCGGAGTCGATAGGGCCGTGGGGTACGTTGGGCATGATCGGTTGCCTGTCCTGGTACTTCATGTTCAGCGTCGGCTGCGCCGGCCAGCCCCACCTCATCACGAAGGCGATGATGATCAAGCGGATCGACCGCTACCGCTACATCCCCCTGGTCACCGTGATCGGCTACTCCGTCACCGCGCTCCTGTGGATCAGCATCGGCCTGGTGATGCGCGCGCTGGTCCTCCAGGGTGCTCACCCCGAGCTGGCGAATGCGGATGCCGCCGCGCCCGCCTTCCTGCAAACCTATGCTCATCCGCTGTTAGCCGGCGTCGTGTTCGCCGGTCTTCTTGCCGCGATCATGTCGACCGCCGACGCCTTCCTGAACATCGGTGCAGCGGCCCTGGTGCACGACATCCCTCGGGCGCTCGGGCGCGGGCCCCGAACCAACGAACTGTGGTGGGCGCGGGCAGCCACCCTGGGCTTGGCGGTGGCGGCGGCGCTGTTCGCGTTCTACTCGCATACCGTGAACGACCGGCTGGTTGCCCTCCTCGGCGCCTTCGGCTGGGGGACGTTCGGTGCGGCGCTGGTGCCCGCGGTCGCCATCGGTTGCAACTGGAAGCGTGCAACACCGTTGGCCGCCAACGTCGCCATCGTGTCGAGCCTGGTGATCAACTTCTCGATCGAGCTGTTCGACATCTCGATCCCAAACGGAATCCACGGCGGCACCGTCGCCCTGCTGGTTTCGCTGTCCCTGTTCTTCGTGATCTCGTATGCGTCCAAGCCGCCGCAGTTGACACCTGAGGTCGAGGCCGTGATGGATTTCTAGAATGCAACGATGCGCGTTGGCATCGCCGCGACCTCGCGATCCCCGGCGGCGTTCTCGGCCAGTCCGTAGACGTAGTCGTCGACCGATACCTGCCATGCGACCTCGTACATCGGCCCACTGTAGGTTGCCGTAAGGTCGCCCGTGGCAGACGCCAGATTTCCGGATGATTATCGTCCCCCAGTGTGATTCCCCACTCTCAACGCTTAGACTTTCTGCGGTCGTTTCCAAGATCGAACCCGTGACCAGTGCGTCCGAGCGCCACTCGCGCCCGACCGTCTAGCCCGCGACGCGGTCACGTAAGGAGGAAGCCATGTTTCGGTCGGCTACGCTTCTCTCTGTCCACCTGACACGCGTGAGCGTGGCCGCGACGCCATCGCGACGACGGTTCGCCACCGCCCGCTTCCTAGCCATGGCCCTGTTGGCGGTGCCCAGTTTGCTCATGAGTGCCGCCGGCGCCGCGAGCACGAGCACCGGCCAGGACAGCGTGGTCGTCTGGGTGGACGTGGAAGGAAAACCGCTGCCGTTCCAGCAAGACGCGGAGCTCGCCGAGTTCCTGCGCAGCGCCAAGATTGTCGGCAACACCAAGATCGAGATCGGGATCACCGAGCCACGGAAGCTCGTCCTCGAACAGAACGGAATCCGCGTCCACGCGGCCTTCCGAAACGTCGATGAGACGCACTCGCGTGTGCGCATGGGCGACGGTTCCTTCTATCAGAAGCTTCGCGACTACTGCGGCTTCGAGATCGCAGCCTACGAGCTTTCCAAGATGCTAGGCATGGACAACGTCCCGCCGGCCGTCGGCCGCCGCCTCGGCCGCACTGACGGCAGCCTGCAGATCTGGGTGGAGGGGACGATGATGGAGAGCGAGCGCGTGGAAAAGGGACTGCGGTCCCCGAACTTCGTTGGCTGGCGGCGCCAGGTCCAAGAGATGCTTCTGTTCGACGAGCTGATCGGCAACATCGATCGCAACCCCGGCAATCTGCTGATCGATGAGAACTGGAAGGTCTGGTTGATCGATCACACGCGCGCCTTCCAGCAAGGAAAAGAGCTCAAGAAAGCGGCCAAGATCACATGGGTGCGCCAGGGATTCTGGGACAGGCTCCAGGCGCTGGATCGCGACACCGTGATCAGCGCCATCGATAACTTCGTGGCCGCGCGCGGGATCGACGACATGTTCAAGCGGCGCGATTCGCTCGTTGAGCACATTCAGGGCCTGATCGAGGAGCGCGGCGCCGAGGCTGTCCTCTACCAGTAAGAGAGCGATCGCGGCGCGCCGGTGGCGCTGTTCACACCCTTGCCCGGGCGCTCTTCTCCGATCGAGCGGCTGGTCGCTGCCGGCCGCCTGCGCCCGGCACAAAGGCAACCCTTTTGCCTGGCCGACGATCGCTACTCCCGCCCTGGGTCTACCGCAAACAACACGGTGCGCCGCGGGCGACCGTC
>JACZXM010000322.1 GCA_022571615.1 Acidobacteriota bacterium
GCGGCGTGAACAAACCACATGCCCGGCTGATGATGGGTCTGGCTCTGGTGCTTGTCGCGATCACGTTTGTGAATGTGCTGAACAACATCGCCTCCCTGACCCTCTTCCGTGGCACCGATTACCTCTCGGTGTTCGACAAACCCCAGCGGGAGGCCCTGGCCATGCTCTTCCAGGGTCTGCATCGTCAGGGAATCTTCGTGAACGAGATGTTTTGGGGCCTTTGGCTTCTCCCCTTCGGGCTGTTGGTGATGAAATCGGGTTTCCTTCCGCGGATCCTGGGCGTCCTGCTGATCGTTAACTGCTTTGCCTACGTGGCCGCGAGCCTCACGTGGTTGCTCCTGCCAGCCTACGGAAGTCTTGTTGCGCTAGCCTCCGTGCCGGCGCTGTTGGGCGAGTTGTGGATCATGTTGTGGCTTCTCATCAAGGGCGCGAAGGTGCAACCATTGGCCGCCCCCGCCTCCTGATCGATAGGAATCCGTGAGTTCTACCGCCGCGCCACGCGGTTGCGCAGGATGCCGACGCCCTGCACCTCCACCTCGACGACGTCCCCCGGCTGCATCGCAGCGGTGGATCCCGGCGTGCCGGTGTAGATGACGTCGCCCGGCAGCAGTGTCACGTAGCGGCTGACGTAGCTGACGATGGCGTGCACTCCGAAGACCAGGTCGGCGGAGCTCTGCGACTGGCGTACCTCGCCGTTGAGCCGTGTCTGCACCAGCAGATCGTCGTAGTTCAGGCCGGTGACGACTGCTGGGCCGAGCGGGCCGAAGGTGTCGGCGCCCTTGGCGCGGAACCACTGCAGGTCGTCGCGTTGCCAGTCGCGCTCGGAGACGTCGTTGCCGGCGGTCACGCCGAAGACGTACTCGCCAGCGCGCTCCTCCGGCACGTCGCGCGCCTCCTTGCCGATGACGATCACCAGCTCGCCCTCGTAGTGCACATTGCCGGCGTCGGCGGTGAGCAGGATCTCATCCTCCGGCCCGATGATGGAGGTCGGCAGCTTGGTGAACAGCCCCGGATACGCTGCCGGCTCCCGATCGCCGAGGTGGCTGCGGTAATTGAGCCCGACCGCGATCACCTTCGAGGGGGTCACGGGAGCGAGCAGCTTGACGTCGCCGAGCGGGACCGTGTCGCCGGTGCGCCGGGCCGAGTCGAGGAAGTTTCGGTCGAGCCGGTGGAGGGTGTCGCCCTCGAGGATACCGTAGGAGACGGTGCCCGCATGGTCGTAACGGACGTAGTGCACGGGATCCTCCTGCGGGGATGACGGCCCGGGCGTAGCGATCACAGGGCCTGCCGGCGCCAACGTAGAGAACGCAACTGCAATCGCAACACTGAGGGCCAGGTGTGCTGGCGCTTCGTGCGCATTCATGGGGAGCCTCCATCGGGCGTGAGCGAGACCTTCTTCGGCTGCGGAACCTACCGCGACGCGTCGCCTGGCGCCAGCCCGGAAGCCACGAGTCCAGCGCGGAGATGAGCGCCAGCGGTCCGTCGGGGTTCTTTGCGTCGCTCAGACCTGAGATCGGTTGTCTGTACTACAGCGCCTCCATACGCGCTTTCGTGGATCCACGCCAGGTAACGGACGCCCTGCCGCACTTCGGCCGACCCGGTGGCGTGTTGCCACGCATGGACGCGGCCGACTAGGTCGGCGCGCTCCAGGAGGCGAGCGCGGAGCCGGTTGCCGTCAGACTGCGGCCTGCGGCAGGTGCAACCCCCACCAATCGGCCGCGCGACGAGCGTCCCATGGCGGCTCGGGGCAGCAAGCCAGCAGCGCTTCGGCGAGCTCGGTGGCGCTCTGATAGCGTTCGCTCGGGTCCTTCTCGAGGCACCTGAGAACGACCCGCTCGAGGCCGGATGGAATCTCCATTTCGACTCTCTCGGAGGGCGGCACCGGCGGCGTCTTCACATGATCCGCCAAGACGCCGAGCGGCGTACCTTGGAACACCAACATACCGGTCAGCAGGTAGTAGCCGACACAGCCCAGGGCGTAGATATCCGCGCGATGGTCTGCCTCGACGCCGTTCAGCACCAGTTCCGGAGCCATGTAGGCAGGAGTTCCGTTGATCTCCCCGTGCAGCGTGAGCTCGGTCGTTTCCTCTGCGCCGAGCGCCGGCAGCGCCCTGCTCGTCACGAGCCCGAAATCGAGCACCTTGACGAAGTCGTGGGCCGTTCCGAGCCGGCAGATGAAGATGTTGGCGGGCTTGATGTCTCGATGCGTCATCCGATGGTCGTGCGCGTCGGCCAACGACTGGCAGGCCTGCTCGAGGAGGTACACAACGCGCTCGGCGGCGACAGGTCCGTGCTGCTTGACCAGGGTGCTCAGGTCGATCCCGTCAAGATACTCCATCGCGTAGTAGAAGATGCCATCGTCGGCAACGCCGAAGTCGTACACCTCAACCGTATGGATCGAACGCAGGCGAGCCATCGCCTGGGCCTCGCGCTCGAAGCGACGCAACACCAGGGCCGCCTCGTCGGGGTTCTTGTTGTCCACCGCGTCGCTACGAATCAGCTTGATCGCCGCCGGCCGTGCCAGCAGGTTGTGCTCGGCAAGCCAAACCTCACCCATGCCGCCCTGGCCAATCCTGCGCTTGAGAACGTACCTGAGAGTGATCCGTGTGGTGCGCGCAAGGGCCAGATACTGGTCGATCACGTAGGCGGCCAGGATGCCCAGCAGTGTGGCGCTCGCCAATACGATTATCGACTCCGCAACTCGGCCTGGTGTCGCCACCTCGCGCAGCCCCGCCGCACGTTGCGGGTCTAATAGCCACAGCAGCGTCCCCAAGGCGACCGGCGTGAGGGCGAGGCCGCCGATCACTCGTGCGGCTCGCGGCCAGGCGTTCGGTACCGCGGTTCCATAGGCGACCATGAGTAGCACGAACTGCACGACGACCAGGTTCCATCGGGACGCCAGTCCCTGAACGTCGCCCGCGGCCAACAGCTCATCGAACGCCGCGTACGCCGTCCAGCCCAGGTAGGCCGTCACGGTGACGAACACCGCCCGCTCGATCCAGCGGAGCTGATCAACGGCGAGGTCGTCCCGCATGAGAAGGGCGACGACGGCACCGCCGAGAACGAGCACCACGACGAAGAGCCCCGCGGCACCCTGTATGAAGCCCTTGCTCAGGCCCCAGAGCAGGAAACTCGCCGCGCCCGCCAACATCAACCCGGTTACGGCGCCCAAGAGCCTCCGCAGCGGCACCACATTGGCCTCTTCCTTGGCTTCGTCGCCCAGACCGGGCAACAGTCCCGTCTCGGGTCAGAACCAGCAGCTGGCGTCAGCCGCACCCCCGTCGAACGGGCCGCTGCCGCCGTCCGTGGGAGGCGGTGTCGAGCCGGTGATGTGCTGAGTCAGGGCGTCGCTCATGCGCGCAAGGGTGTCACCGTTGTCGACGTGGCGAAAGCAGCGCCGAGAGAGCGGCCACGCTAGCAAGCAAATCGGCCTGCTCCTGGAACTCATCAGTGAGGCGGCGTTGCGAGCGACTGGCACCTGAATCCACCCAAGGACACATGGATCCGGCAATCGCAACGTGTGGATTCTCAGATTCGTCACGAGCCAACTTTGCGGCCTCGACCGCGCTCTTGTTGATACGTGCGAACTCGTCGCCCAAGCCTGCGCTATCAAGTGCCTGGCGTCCGGCCGCAAACGTATTCGTGATGATCATCTCGGCGCCGGCCGCGATGTACTCCAAATGCACGTCGCGAACGGCCTCGGGGTGGGTGACGTTGAGCTCCTCGAGCGCGGCCGCGGTTATCTGATCGTAGCGGGCCTGATTGTCGGGCATGGGGTACTCGGCGTAAGGGGCACTGGTGCTCGCTGGGCAGAGGGTGTTCGTGTGCCGTCGACCGGCCGTCAGTGTAGCAGGCAAACACCTCGTTTCCGCGGAGGCCGGAACCCAGGGCGTCGCGTATTGACGAGCAAGAGGCAAGCACCTTCCCGGTGTGGCGTCGTCCGTTCGGGACGTCCCGTCCAGATGACACGATGAGCGGGGCCGGCCGTTGCCGATTGTGCGGCGTTTCACTTGTGGGCGCTGCACCCCTATGCTATGCTCGCCGCGCTGGTCATGCTGTTCGTCGACCGTAACTACGGCGGGGTCTTCTTCGACCCGGGCTACGGCGGCGCGCCCATCACCAACGAAGGAGCGGGCGGCGAGATCTACGGGACGATCTACTACGTCGTGGAGTCGCCCCACGAGGCGGGCACCATCTGGACCGGCAGCGACGACGGCCTGATCCATTTGACGCGCGACGACGGCGCCACGTGGCA
>JACZXM010000323.1 GCA_022571615.1 Acidobacteriota bacterium
GGTTGTCCGACGCGGCCCAGTGCCCCGAGCCCGTCATGGCGACCTCTGTGGAAAGCTGTTCGATGAAGTTCGGGAAGTCGAGCCACAGAAACGGGTTGGACACCCCCAACGCGACGACAAAACCTACGACGCCGGCGGCCGCTAGCTTCCAAGCCGGCTCGCCTTCGCGGCGCCACGCCGCCGCACCGAGGACGGGCAGCAGCGCAAAGACGCCCGTGTACTTGACCCCGCAAGCGAGGCCCGCTATCGCGCCGGCGAGTGCCGCGAAGCGCAGCCGACCCTTGGACAGAAGCACCATCGACGAGACGAGCGCAGCTGTAACGAGGAGTAGAACGGCCGCCTCGTTCCGGAACTGGGCGGTAATTCTCAGCCCCATCGAAGAACAGGCCATCAGCCCGGCAGTCACGACCCCCATTGCCAGTGCCGGCGAGCCGTTGTCGAGTCGCCGGCCCAGAACGGCCGTCAGGATCACCGTCGCTGTGTACAGCGGCACGTTGAGACCCCGTCCGACGAGCACCAGGAAGTCCTGCGACAGTCCGGCGAAGTTGTCCGCCATACCGCTGACCAAGGCCCACAAGAAAGCCGGCAGATACGCGCCGACGACGAGCCAATAGAAGATCCCCGGATAATCCTCGACCGTCTGGTGCGGGATCTCGCCGGTATCGAAAAAGACGCGCACCGTATGCGCCAGGCGATTCTCATCGATGTCGAGCGGCGTTTGTCCGATATCAAGCCGCAGCCCGTTGATTTGCAACAAGACCGCCAAGAGCGCGAGCGCGCCCACCGCCAACTCGAACTGATGGTCGCGTAGCCACCGCGACCTGGTCGAGGACTCCTGGCTCATGGCGCGCGCCGCGATTTGCAGCAGAAGGAGGGCCAGAAACGCAGCCAGCACCGACACCGGGACTCCGAATCCAGTGACCCGTGCCACCACCAACGCGGCCAAGATCAGAACTAGGACCCGTGCCACAGCCATTCGCGCAGTATAGCCGCAGACCGCATGTGGCGACCGTATATCGCGACGCTTGCGACCGCGCGCGGGTGCGCAGTAAGCTTGGCGGCCGTCAACAGATGGCCCAGCAATTGGCCCTCGACCGGCTCCTGGACGAAGAAGTGCACGAGGCCGACAGTTGGAAGCCCCCGTTTCCATCCATGCCGCCGGTGGAAGTAATGGGCCCACTTCGATCGGTACCATCGAATGTCGAATCCGCGGGGAGAGACGGATTGAGAATCGCCCTCGCCAGCGACCACGCCGGCTATGCTCTCAAGGAACACCTCAAGCAGCGGCTGCAGGCGGCCGGGCACGCGGTTGAGGACTACGGTGTCCACGACGAGCGGCCGGCAGACTACCCCGACACCGGCCGGCCGGCGGCGCAGGCGGTGGCATACGGGCATGCCGACCGGGCGGTGCTCGTCGACGGTGCCGGGATGGCGATGTGCATCGTCGCTAACCGGATCCGGTTCGTGCGCGCTGCCCTGTGCACCGCTCCGTGCTACGCGGTGATGGCAAGAGAGCACAACGACGCCAACGTCCTGTGCTTGGGCGGCCGCATGACCGGCGTCCACATGGCCGAGCAGATCCTCGACGCTTTTCTGGCAACCTCGTTCGGCGGTCCTCGGCATCAGCGCCGCATCGACAAGATCGATCCCTGACCACCTGCATCCGGCACCAGTTTGAGCGCCTCGGCATACCGGCTCAGCGCCTGTTGCGTCGCCGCCCGATCGATGCTCGGCGCAGGGTCAGCCTCGAAGTGCGCACTCTGCACTCGCAGGATCCCGCGCGCGCGTTCGGCCTTGAGGTCCAAGCGGGCGATTAATCGCTCACCCGCCAGCACCGGAAGGCAGTAGTAGCCATAGCGGCGGCTGACCTTGGGTTTGTAGATCTCGAGCACCTGTTGGAAGCCGAACAAGAACGACACCCGCTCGCGATCCCACAACACAGGGTCGAAGGGCGAGAGCAGCACCCCGGTGTCGCGACGTGGGCGTACGCGCCGTAGCCTGTCGGCCAGCTCCAGGTCCGCCGTCCGGATCCAGCCGGACTTCGCGCCACCGGCGGCATGCACCCGACAGGGCACGATCTCGCCTACCTCCTGTAACTCCGCGATAGCCTGCTGGATCTGGTGCCGCATGTTGCGCAGCCGCCAGGTGGCTGCCAGCGTCGCCGTTGTGGCCCAGCCATGCCCGCTCAACGCGCGCAGCAGCAGCGTGCGAAGAGCCTCTGTTTTGCCCACCTGCAGCTCCCGGACCGAGCCCGGAATCACGCGCTCGGCAAGGTCGTATTCGCGGTGAAAGTGCACTCGACGACGGACCGCCAGCTCTCCGCAAGACCACAACGCCGACAGGACTCTCCTTGTGGGGCCCCAACCCCACCAGCCCGGCCGCGAGGACTCGACGTGCAAATCGGCGCTGCGCAGCGGTCCTTCCTTTCGAACCCTCTCGATTACGGCACGGGCGATCTCGGGGTGCTCGCCGAGCACGTCACCCCACCAGGGGTGGGTCTGGTAGTCGCGCCGCCGGAACTCGAGAGACGGATACAGATCGAGCGGTAGCCAGCTCGCCTCGTGACCCCAGTACTCGAACAGCGGCTCGCCGGGCCTCAGCAGCCGCTCTGCAAGGGCCGGCTCGAATCCCCGAAGGCGCGACAGCAGTACGATCCCGTGCGATCGTGCGCCGGCCACCGACACCGAGTCCAGCTGCAGATAACCGAAGCGACCCAGCACTCGATAGGCAGCGCTGCGGGCCCGCCTCCCGGCACCGGCGCCTCGAGAGGGCATGCCGGTGAGCTGCGGCCTCAGGAGGCCAGCCCGTGCAAGCGCCAGCCGGGATGCCTGGGTGCGATCGAGCGTCTCCATGGCACCGCAGCATACCCGCGCCGCGCAGGCGAGGCATCCGTCTGGTTAACTAAAGAACTGAGCGGACATCCCAGCGGACCCCTGATCGAGGTGGCAGGCATGTACACACGTCCCAGTGCAATACGGGAGCTGATCCTGTACCCACTCGTGCTCGGGATCGTCTTGGGCACGGGCTTTTTCGCCGGCCGGGCCTGGAGCGCAAGCCGCCCGGAACCAGCGGTACAAACCGTCGGGCAAACCCAGCAGGCGGCTGACCCCGCCACAGACCTCTCACGCTCCGACACCCCCGGCGGTCAGCGCCAGATCACGCCGCGAGCGGATCTATCCTCGGTGGAATCCGCTACCGTCGAGCTGTTTCAGAGCGCCTCACCCTCGGTGGTCTTCATCACCTCGATCGCGCAGGTCCGCGATTTCTGGACCATGAACGTGAGCAAGGTGCCCAGCGGCACCGGATCCGGCTTCGTCTGGGACCGGGAGGGCCACATCATCACCAACTATCACGTCATCCAGAACGCCCGAGAATGGCAGGTCACGCTGGAGGACCAATCGACCTGGGAAGCACGCCTGGTGGGCATCGCCCCGGAAAAGGATCTCGCCGTGCTGCGGGTCGAGGCCCCCGCCGATAGCTTGTCGCCGATGCGGGTCGGCCGCTCGGAGAACCTGCTGGTCGGGCAGAGCGTCTACGCGATCGGCAACCCGTTCGGCCTGGACTTCACCCTCACGACCGGTGTGATCAGCGCGCTGGGCCGCGAGATCGATTCCGCCGACAGCGCCTCTGGTGCTCAGTTGCGTGGCGTCATCCAGACCGATACAGCGATCAACCCGGGCAACTCCGGGGGGCCGCTGCTGGACAGCTCGGGCCGGCTGATCGGTATCAACACCGCCATCTACAGCCCCTCCGGCGCCTACGCTGGCGTTGGCTTCGCCATTCCGGTCGACACCGTCAACTGGGTGGTGGCAGATCTCATCCGTTTCGGCCGGATCCAGCGCCCGGCGCTCGGTGTGGAGCTGTACGCCATCACGATCAATCGGCGCTTTCGCTTCGACGGCGCCATGATCAAGCACGTGTATCCGGAGAGCGGGGCCGAAGCCGCCGGCCTGCGAGCGCCCACCCAGGACCGGCGCGGGCGCGTCCGTCTGGGCGATATCATCGTCGCCGTCGACGGTTCCAAGGTCGACACTCCGGGCGAGATGTTTCAGATCCTCGAGAGCAAGCAGGCCGGAGATGTCGTGCGCGTTCGGTTTGTTCGCGACGGACGCGAGCAAGAAGTCGACGTTCGCCTGCAAGCCCCGTCGCAGTAGCTTGCAGCCCGTGGCAGAAGTGGCGGGTTGCGCACCGTTGCGCCGCGTTGTCGAGTCGGTGGGGATCGCCGTGCT
>JACZXM010000324.1 GCA_022571615.1 Acidobacteriota bacterium
GAACACCTGCAGGCTGTAGCGCGCCGCCACGAACCCGTGCTGTCGCAAATTCTTGTCCACCACCCTCGGAATCTCCGGGTCGAACCATTCGATCACCTTGCCGCACTGCACACAGATCATGTGCTCATGCTGCCGTCGCCCGAGAATGTGCTCGTAATAGTAGCGGTCGGTCCCGAGTCGAACCTTGCGCGCCAGCCCCGCTTGCACCAGCAGGTCGAGCGTCCGGTAGATGGTTGCGCGCGATACCCGCGATTCTCCCTGGCGCATCCGCATCAACAGCTCATCCGCCTCGATGTGCTCGTCGAGTCGGAAGAACCGCTCCAGAACGTCCTCGCGCTCCTGCGTGAACTTGAGCTTGTGCGCACGCAGGAAATCCTGGAACCGCTCGATCGCCAGACGTCGGCCGCGCCGAGTGTTGTCGATCCTTGTTTCAGGCACGTGCACGCTCATCCGATCTCACGCGCGGCAACTCGCTACGGTGCGAGGCAACCGCGCCAATTGAGACTCGATCTCAATAGAATGAGTCTAGATCCGGACCCCCACCCGCGCAAGGCTTGCTGGCAGGCCATGCTAGCAGGCCGTGGTGGAAGTGTGATGGGTCTGGTTACACCGCCAAGGGCGCAGATGCAAGGCGCCGGACGTCGGCGATGCCATGGCGCATCGTCAAGGAGGGGCAACGCCGCAGATGCGCCCTTGGCGGCGTAACCCTTCGGGCAAGTGGGAGTTACGGGCGACTGGCAGCGTCGCGACTCCTCCGCGATGGCGCCAGCATCGCCTCCTCGTCGCTCCTTGCCCTCACCCGTAACTCCCGCTTGCCAGACCCACCACACTGCCACCACGGCCTGCTACGCCGGAGATGGCCGGACAGCGGGTGTCTCGGCATACAAGATCGCCATCTTGATGGCCGCCAGCGCCGCCTCCGCTCCTCTGTTGCCACGCTCGCCCCCGGCGCGTGTTTCCGCCTGCTCGATCGAATCGCAGGTGATCACGCCAAAGCTGATCGGAATGCCCGTAGTCCGGGCCGCGTCCTGGATCGCGCTCGCGATCGAATGCGCCAGGACGTCGAAGTGAGCCGTTTCGCCGCGCACTAACGCGCCTAGGCACACGACCGCATCGACCTTGCCGGCGACTGCCAGACGGTGGGCGGCCATCGGGAGCTCGTAGGCGCCGGGCACCCGGACGACCCGAATTCGATCCGACACCGCACCGTGCTGCGTCAGTGTCGCGACGGCGGCTTCGCACAGACGTGTCGTGATCGCCGCGTTGAAGGCACTGACGACGACGGCGAAACGATAGGGCGAGGCTGCGTCCAGCCCCAGATTGGAGGCAACTCGATGCTCGCTCATGGTTGTCTCTGGTACTGGTTGACCATCCGGTTGTGCTCGCCGAGAGTGCGTGAAAACGCATGCGTGCCGTCGTTGCGCGACACGAAATACAGCCAGTTGACATGCGCAGGATGCAGCGCCGCGTCGATACTGGTCGCCCGCGGGTTGCCGATCGGGCCTGGGGGCAATCCCGCGTACCGGTACGTATTGTAGGGTGAATCTCGCTGCAAGTCCGACCGTCGGATCGTGCGTTCGTCCCGCCCCGCTAGCCGCATCGCGTAGAGCACCGTGGGGTCGGTCTGGAGCAGCATCCCGCGCCCCAGGCGGTTGTGGAATACGGCCGACACCAGCGGACGCTCCTGCGCTGACGGGGTCTCCGCTTCGATCAACGATGCCAGGATCACCACCTCGTGCAGGCTGAGCCCGATCTCGCGCGCCGCCGCCGTTATGTCGGCCGTCCATAGGTTCCGAAACCGCTTCACCATCGCGGCTACCAGATCGACCGCTCCCTCGCTGGCGGCCGCCATGTAGGTGTCCGGGTACAGGTACCCCTCGAGGCTCGTGGCCTGCGGATCCAGGTCACGGATAAGACCGATATCGGCGGTGGCACTGAGCGCCTCCTCGTAGCTGCCGAAGCCGGCGGCCGCGATCGCCCTGGCGACCTGCCAGCGAGTGGAGCCTTCGGGAACGGTGACCGAGTGCATCACCACCCGTCCGGTAGTGATGATCTCGGCCACCTCCGCCATCGACTTGGGCTGCGAGAAGCGGTATTCGCCAGCGTGAATGCTGCCGGTCTGGCCGGTCCACCATAGCCACGCCGTAAACAACCCACCCTGCTCGACCACTCCCGCCGCCGCCAGCCGCCGCGCCACCGCCCTGGCCGTCATGCCCGACTCGATCACCACCGGCGCGGATAAGTCGTAGCCCTGATATGGCCTTTGCAGCTTGGCCTCGAGCACCACGGCCACGCCAACTACCAGGCCAACGAGAGCCAGGATCGTAGCCGCCGCCAGTATCCGACGCCACTTCACCGGGCAGGGTCCGCTGCGGAGCCTGAGGGCAGGCTATCGAGATAGCTCTGCAAGATCACCGTGGCAGCGATCTCGTCGATAACGGCTTTGCGTCGTTTGCGCCGGACTCCAGCTTCGATCATCAGGCGTCTGGCCTCCACCGTCGTAAGGCGCTCGTCCCACAGTTGCACCGGCACGGCAAGCCGCTTGTGCAACCCCGCCGCCAACGATGTCACGTGCTCGGCCTCCGGCCCGTGCTCACCGGAGAGACGGCGTGGCAAGCCGACAACGATGGCTTCCACCTGGTGCTCCTCGATCAAATTTCGTAGGCGATCCGCCAGGGCTTCCGCCCCTTCGCCGCCGGGGAGCCGGCCCAAGGGCCTGGCTAGCATCCCGATCGGGTCGGATATCGCGACACCCGTCCGACGAGTGCCGATGTCAAGACACAGGTAGACCACGCGGCTGAGAGTACCATTGCTGAATCGATCCGAATGTCCGTTCGCTGGCAGTGTCGCCTGCCCCACCTCCTTGACTTTCGCTGGCTGGTAGAGAACCTTGCGAGCCACGGCCTTTCGATCCGACCACGGCCTGCTAACGAGCGATTCGATGTACCTGACCAAACGACAGAAAGAAACGCTCGACTACATCACCGGCTACCTGTCCGAACACGGCTACGCTCCCACGCTCGAGGAGATTGGGTCGCATTTCGGGCTCTCCTCACCTGCGACGGTCTACAAGCACGTTCAACAGCTGGTCCACAAGGGATACCTTCGCAAGGCACGGCATCAGGGCCGCGGACTGGAGCTGGTCGAGGTCGAGCCGCAACGGACGATCGAAGCGCCGCTGCTGGGCCAGCTGGTCGCGGGCAGGTCGCTGGAGGCGATCCGCCCCGCCCGCACCGTCAACCTACCGCCCGAGTTCAACTCTGCGGCTCCGATCTACGTGCTCCGAGTTCGCGGTGATTGGTTGAACGATGAGCAGCTTGCGGACGGCGACTTATTGGTGGTCGAAGATCGATCTACGGCCAAGGATGGCGAAACGGTCGTTGCGTTGCTGCACGATGATCTGCCCGCCGTCGGCCGGATCTATCGTGAGGCTGGGGGCGTTCGCCTTCAGTCCGGCCGCCCCGGACGCGAGCCGCTGTGGTTGCCCGAGGGGCAGCTCCAGATACGGGGTGTCCTGGTCGGCTTGCTGCGGCGTTACGAGCGGCGATGAATCAAGGCCGTGGCGGCAAGGTACCCGGCCGGCAGTCCGACATCGTAGTGCTGCCCGTCGATACGGTGGCCGCACAAAGAGCCGTTAGAGATCAGGTACTGGAACGCGGGCACGTCGTCCCACTCGCCTTGCGGCGGCGGTCCGGTCGCCGTCAACGCATCGTAGAACTCCGGCCCCAACACATAGCGCGCGCAGCCGCGCAGCGCCGTTGCCTTGGCGCTAGCGAAAGTGCCGCCCAGCTTGTCCTGTAACGCCAACACACGGAACGCATCGCCGGCGATGGGCTCAAGCTGCACGCCTCCGACATTGCCAAACAGGGCTGCATCCTCCGGAGCCACCTTCGTCAGGCCCAGGCAACACATTCCTGTCTTCCAGTAGCTCTGTGCCACCTGCGCGATCGGCGCAACTTCAGCTCGGAACCAGTTGTCGGGCAACAGAACGCCGAACGGCTCATCGCGGGTAAGGTCGCGACAGCGGATGAACGCGTCACCGACTCCCCGCGGCTCGGGCTGCTCGACCCATCGAAGCTCTCGCGACGCAAGGCCTCGCCCGAGCTTGGCCAGGTCATCCGTGCCACCGGCCCGCGCGGCGCGCACAGCCATCCCGAGATAGTCGCGCACCAGCCCCTGCTCGGGGCCCACCACCAGGATGATGCCGGCGACGT
>JACZXM010000325.1 GCA_022571615.1 Acidobacteriota bacterium
CAACTGCCGGTACTCCGGCCGAAAATCGTGACCCCAGTGACTGATGCAGTGCGCCTCGTCGATGGCGAAGGCGCGGATGCCGAGGTGCTCGACGGTCTCCAGGAACCAGGGGGTGACGAGCCGCTCAGGCGACACGAACACCAGCCGGCATGCGCCGGAGGCGATGAAGCGCTCGGCCTCCCGGCGCTCATCGCGCTCGAGTCCGCTGTGAAGCGCCGCGGCAGGATAGCCGTTCGCCCGGAGGCCGTCGACCTGGTCCTTCATCAGCGAGATGAGCGGCGAGACGACGATATCGGTGCGTCCCGTTAGCAGTGGGGGCACCTGGTAGCACAGCGACTTGCCGCCCCCGGTGGGCAGCACCACCAGCGAGTCGCGTTGCTCGAGTCCGGCACGCACAGCCTCTTCCTGAAGCGGCCGGAGCCGATCGTAGCCCCAGGTGCGGCGCACCACGTCGAGAATCGCGTCGTGGTCGGTGCACGAGTCGAAGGGAAGCCGGCTCACCGTCGAGTAAGCTCGCTCAAGCGCGCCCAACCAGACCCATCACACTTGTACCTAGGTCCTGCTGCAAGCCGCGATCGCCGAAGCTAGCGCCCCACGTTTTCGTGCATAAACTCATATCGTCCCCCCCGAGGTTCGATCAACCTTATCCTGTTCGCTGGAAATGCTTTACTTTCTTGGATGGTCGCGCAGAGATCGAATCCACGCAACTGCAAGCACAATCATCGGATGTGGGAGGTGCGGGTGAAGGGTAGTGGGTTGATCCGGGTCGGCATGGCGGTGTGGGTCGTGATCTTCGCCGCCGGATGCGGTGGCGACGAGGGCCTCGATCTCGTGCCAGGGGTCAGTCGCGCGCTGGCTCAGCATCGTGCCCGCACGATCTCGGATCTGCGCTACGAAATCTCGCTGTCGATTCCGGAGCGCCGCAGCGAACCGATCGCCGGGCGCGTGGTGGTCCGGTTCGAGCTGGAATCGACTCAGGCCCCTGTGGTGCTCGATTTCGCCCAGCCCGCGGAGCGGGTCCTTTCCATGACCGCCAACGGCCGCGTTATCGAGCCGGTGGTGGCCAACGAGCACATCCGCGTTGCGACCCGGTTCCTGCGACCGGGGTCCAATACGCTGGCGATCGAGTTTCTAGCCGGCGAGGGCTCGCTCAACCGCAACGACGACTACCTGTACACGCTGTTCGTGCCGGACCGGGCGCGAGTGGCGATGCCGCTGTTTGATCAGCCGGATCTCAAGGCCCGGTTCAGCCTGGAGCTGGAGATACCGGCGACCTGGGAGGCAATTGCGAACTGGGCGTTGCGTGAGCGCCGGATCGAGGGCGAGCGAGCAGTGTTGTCATTCGAGCAATCAGACCCGATCGCGACCTATGTGCTCGCCTTCGCCGCCGGGCGCTTCAAAGTCGAGACCGCCGAACGTGACGGCCGCACGATGCGGTTTCTGCATCGCGAGACCGACCCCGACAAGGTGGCCCGCAACCTGGGTCCGATCTTCGATCTGCACGCCGCGGCGCTCCGGTGGCTGGAGGAGTACACCGGGATCGAGTACCCGTTCAAGAAGTTCGCCTTCGTCGCCATGCCGGCGTTCCAGTATGGCGGCATGGAGCATCCGGGAGCGATCTTCTACCGGCCGC
This sequence comes from Acidobacteriota bacterium, assembly GCA_022571615.1. GTDB lineage: Bacteria > Acidobacteriota > UBA890 > UBA890 > WLXD01 > JACZXM01. Next base: position 1,634 of record JACZXM010000325.1, read on the forward strand.
GGAACCTGTTTCTGGATGAGTCGGCGACCCAGAACCAGTTGCTGGGTCGCGCCAGCGTGATTGCCCACGAGACCGCCCACATGTGGTTCGGCAACCTGGTCACCATGGAGTGGTTCAACGACGTTTGGATGAAGGAGGTGTTCGCCAACTTCCTGGCGGCCAAGATCGTCAACCCGTCGTTCCCCGAGGTCGACCACGACCTGCGCTTCTTGCTGGCGCACTACCCGGCCGCCTATGGGATCGACCGCACGGCGGGCGCCAATCCGATCCGTCAGCAGCTCGAGAATCTCAACGAGGCGGGGTCGTTGTACGGGGCGATCATCTACCAGAAGGCGCCGATCGTGATGAAGCACCTCGAGTTGCTGATGGGGTCTGAGGACTTCCGCGATGGGCTGCGGGAGTATCTCGGCGCGCATCGCTACGGCAACGCCACCTGGCCCGATCTGATCGATGTGCTTGATGCCCGCAGCGACGAGGATCTACATGCCTGGAGCGAGATCTGGGTCAACGAGCCGGGACGCCCGAGGTTGCAAGCCGTGCTGGAGAGCAACGGCGATACGATCGCCTCGTTGCGGCTAAGACAGTGGGATCCCCAGGGGCGCGGTCGGCTCTGGAATCAGCGTGTTCGGCTGCTACTCGGGTATGCCGATCGCCCCGCGGTGAAGATTGACGTGCAGGTCAAGGAGGCGGAGACCGAGATCGCACAAGCGGCTGGCGCGCCGGTGCCGGAATACGTGTTGATCAATGGGGCCGGCGTGGCCTACGGCAACCTGGTGCTCGATGAACGGAGCCGCGAGTTTCTGCTCGAGCATCTTCCCGAGATCGATGCAGCCGGGGTGCGCGCCGCCGCCTGGATGTCGCTCTGGGACGCGATGCTGGAGGGTGAGATCGCGCCGCGCCGGATCATCGATCTGGCGCTGCGAGCCCTGCAAGCGGAGCCGGACGAGCTCAACGTCCAGCGGGTGCTGGCCTTCATGACCGACACGTACTGGCGGTACTTGCCGCTGTCCACCCGACAGCAACTGGCACCGCAAATCGAGGCCCTCTTGTGGCAGCAGCTGGAAGCGGCTCCGCAGGTGTCGCTCAAGGCGGCCTACTTCGGTACCTATCGCAACATCGCCGTGAGCCCGGAAGCGCTCGGGCGGCTGGAGCGCATCTGGGCCCAGGAGGACATGATCGCAGGACTGCCGCTGGCGGAAAACGACACCACGGCGCTGGCTCAGATCCTCGCACTGCGTGCCGTGCCGGCCGCCGATCAGATCCTCGATCGTCAGCGCGAGCGCATCGCCAATCCCGATCGCCGCACCCGGTTCGACTTTGTCCGACCGGCCTTGTCGGCCGACCCTTCCGTTCGTGATCGCTTTTTCAAGAGCCTGGCCGATGCCGCTAGCCGCGAGCACGAGCCCTGGGTGCTGACCGGCCTCCGCTTCCTACACCATCCGCTGCGGGCGCAACAGGCGGAGCGCTATATCCGGCCGAGTCTGGAGATGCTCGAGGAGATCCAGCGCACGGGCGGCATTTTCTTCCCGCTCGGCTGGCTGAGCGCCACGCTCGCGGGTCACAATACGGCGAGTGCCGCAGACATCGTCCGATCGTTTCTGCAGGCTCATCCCGACCTGCCGCCTCGGCTGCGAGGCAAGCTTCTGCAAGCGGCCGATCCGCTGTTTCGGTCGGCGGCGATCGTCGCCGGCACGGAGGTTCCGGACTAACCGAGGCGCTGCACGCCCGAGTAGCCTGCGCTTCGGCACTCATTGGCAGGCTGTTCGGCCGATCCGAGAACCGATCTCGTGTGAGAATGCTCGCGGCCGGGACCTGCGTGGCATCGAGACCGTGAGCCATGCCAGTTGCAGCGATGGATCGAGGGAGGACCGCTGATGTTTCCGAACGCCCGAATCCCGTACGGGACGTGGGGGAGCAGCTATTTTCCCGCCTGGCAGACGTCGGCTCTGGCCGAGGTAAACATCGGTCAGTTCGCCGGCGAGGCCATGGGCAGGATTCTTGGCTTGCGGGGGGTACCGAAAGGACAGCTCGAGTACCTGGTGACCGGCTCGACGGTCCCCTGGCACTGGAAATTCTGGCAGTCGCCGTTGGTGGCGAGCTGTCTCGGACACCGCGTGCCCGGCTATCACGTGGAGCAGGCCTGCGCGACGGGGCTGCAGGCGGTGCTCGCGGGCGCCGCCGAGGTGCAAGGCGGTGGGCACGAGATCGTCGGAGTGTTGACCTTCGATCGGACCAGCGACTCGCCGGTGGGTGTGTTTCCCGAGCGGCGTGCTTACCAGCGGACGGTGCCGATCGCCGATGTGTGGGACAACTTCGGCTTCGACCCGGCGACCGGCCAGGCGATGTTGGCCACCGCCGGCAACGCGGCCCGCAAATATCACCTCGACCGGCGCGAGGTCGACGAGTTGGCCTTCTACCGCTACCAGCAGTACTTCGATGCCCTCGAGTCGGGGTTTCTGGAGCGGGTGCTGGTACCTTTCGACGTGCTCGATATTGCCGGCAAGAAGCTGGGGCGGGTGGACTCCGACAAAGGGGTGCGCAAGCTCACCCATGAGGGCCTGGCGGCGCAGCGGCAG
>JACZXM010000326.1 GCA_022571615.1 Acidobacteriota bacterium
CGCCGACAACGACGTGCGGTTGCTCGTCGAACAGCACCTTGACGCCGATGATGCGCACATCGCCGCCGAAGACGCGCAGCCAGATCCCGTGGCTCAGAATGACCGTCCGGTCTCCGGACTCATCCTCGGGCGCGAAGGTGCGACCGAGCGCTGCCTGAACTCCCAGCAGGTCGAAGTAGTTCACGGTCACGAAGTGAGTCAGCGGGACCACGGGCTCACCGAGGTCGAGCAGCCCGACGTTGCCGTTGCGCAGGGCCGCCAGCTCGACGAACGAGCGGGTCGACTCCCGCCACTCGAGGAAGTCGGCTGGCGGCGAACCGACGACGAGATCGATACCTCGGGCGCTGGCGTCGCCCCACAGCATCACCAGGCGATCGGGTTCGGCGTAGGGCAGGCGGTGGAACAGCACGCCGTTGACGACGCTGAAGATCGCCGTGTTGGCGCCGATCCCCAGCGCCAGCGTGACGATGACGCCGGCGCTGTACCCGGGCCGGCGCCACAGAGCCCGAAGGCCGTAGCGGATATCCTGCCACAGCGCACCGCGCGAGGTCCCCGAGTGATCCCGGCAGGCGCGTCGCAGGCGCAGGCGCAGCGCGTCCTCGATAGCGTCGAGGTTGCGCCGCATGCCGAACCAGGAGGAACGCCTGCGTTCGGCCGAGATGTGGGCGAACTCGCCACGCCACTCCGAGAGCCATTCGTGTCGCTGCCTGCTGGGCACGAGCTTGCTGATGATCTCCAGCAGCGGCGGCGTCGGGGCGTGGTCAGACACGGCTTCGCTCGGCGTCGCGCGAGAGGTGCGGGGCAGGAAATCGCTGCCGTGCCAACGCCAGCACCGGCTCGGCGGCGGAGGTCAATTCGTAGTACTTGCGCGGTGGGCGGTTGCTCGAGCGAGCCACGGCCACGGCTTCCCAGCGCGAGCGCACGAGGCGCGCCTCCTCGAGGCGGCGCAGCAGGGGGTACACGGTGCCGCTGCGAACGCCGACAGCGTCGATGATCTCGAAGCCGTAGCGATGCCCACTCGCCAGTGCTTGCAGGACCATCGAGGTGGAATAGGTCATGCGGGGGATGCGACCCATGGTTTGTACTCCGATCCGTTGGGAAACCGCTCGCCACGGTCCCGGGCTCGTTTTCGATATATATCTAAATCTACACAAGTAGATTTCACCGCGCAAGGAAGTGAAAACAAAGCAGCTCCGGAATCACGCATCCTGCTGCAGCCGGTATCCGATTCGCGAAACGGTGAGGATGTGGCGCGGCGCTGAAGCATCCACCTCCAGCTTGGCGCGCAGCTCCGCGATGTGGGTGTCGACGGTCCGGGTGATCACGGAAGCGGGATAGCCCCAGACCTCCTGGATGAGCTCGATCCGGGTCGCCGCCGCACCCTGGCGCCGGTACAGCGTCACGAGCAGGTCGAACTCCTTTGGGGTCAAAGAAATAGCCCGATCAGCCCGATGCACGGTGCGGGCGGCGAGATCGATCTTGATGTCGCCGTAGGTGAGCACCCGCTCGCTCGGCTGGTCGGTCTCGGTGCGGCGCAGCAGTGCCTCGACTCGCGCTAGCAGCTCCAGGATGCCAAACGGCTTGGTGACGTAATCGTCGGCGCCGAGCCGCAGCCCGCGCACGATGTCTGTTTGCTCACCGCGCGCCGTCAGTAGCAGGATCGGGATCGCGTTGCCCTCGCTGCGCGTGGTGTGCAGCACCCGGAAGCCGTCGAGCTTCGGCAGCATGACGTCGAGGATCACCAGATCGAATCCCGGGTCGGCGGCTTCCCGCAACCGTGACAGGCCCTCCTCTCCGTCGCCGGCCACTTCCACCTCGTAGCCCTCGATCTCCAGGTTGTTGCGCAACCCGTAGGCCAGGTCGGCGTTGTCCTCGATCAGCAGAACGCGCCGCACGGCTACTGAGCTCCCGGCACGATGACCTGGAAACGGGCGCCGCCGCCGGGAGCGTCCGCGACCAGAACCTCACCTGCGTTCGACTCGACCAGCTCCTTGACCAGCGACAACCCGATCCCTGTCCCGGTCGTGCCTCCGGTGTCAGGGCCGCGCCAAAAGCGCCCCCAGATTCGAGCCCGGTCGCCCGGCGGCACGCCCGGTCCCTCATCGTCGACCGACAGGACGACGCGTTCACCCTCGCGGCCGACCGTGACCGTGATCGTCTGGCCCGGCGGCCCGTACTTGGTGGCGTTGTCCAGCATGTTCAACAAGACCTGCCGCATCGCGTCGCGGTCGATCAGCGCTGTCGCAGGGCCATGTTCCACGATCTGCAGTCGTGCATTGCGGGCGGCGGCCAGAGGCGCAAACCCTTCCACGACCTCGGCCGCCAGCGCGCCCAGCTCGATGCGCTCGGGAGAGGAGCGAACCTTGTGCTCTTGGGGGCGCGAGAAGTGCAGGAGGTTCTCGACCAGATACGACAGGCGCCGTGCCTCGCGGTCGAGAATCTCGAGCGATCGGTCGCGCTCCGCGGCCGAGCGCACCCGGTCGAGTCGGAGGGTCTCGGCGAACATCCGGATCTGCGCCAGGGGCGTGCGCAGCTCGTGAGATGCCCCGGCGACGAACCGCTCCCGCAGACGTACGAGCTCGTGCTCCCGCCGTACCAACAAGATGCCGCCAGCCAGCATCGCTACGGCGGCCACCAGCATGGCCGCGATGATGGGCAGCCGCGATCGGGGCAGGCCCCCGATGACGAGGTGCTCGGCCGATGCAGGTGGGATCGCAGCCTGGACCTGGATCCCGCCGAGACGCGCGCCAAGCTGCGTCGTTGCCGTGAACGTGGGGTCGAACTTGGGGCCGGACTCGTACAGCAGTCGGCCACCGGCACTGACCACCCGCACGGAGACTAGCTCGACGCCCGTCGTATCCGTGAGGCTGGTCGGGAGCACGCGGTCGGCACTCAGCACCGGCCCGAGAACGGCAACGAAGCCGGCCAGCGGCGCATCGAAGCCTTTCACGACGAGGTGCTCCGGGGCGGATTGCTGCACCGCCTGAAATACGATCAGCCGATCGGCGCCGCCGCCTTCGTGGACGACCGCCGCCACCGGCCATCCCTCGGCAGCGGCTGTGGGGGCGTGCTCCTGGAGCAGCGCCCGCATGCCGGCGTCGGCCAACGGCGCCGGCCAGCCGGCCGCGCCAACGACCTCGCCCGAGTCGAGCCGGGCACGGAAAAACCGGGTTGCCAGAACGCTCATTCGGTGGCTGCCCATCTGGGTCCGAATCTCGAACTCGGGCCCTGGCACGCGCAGGCCAACGTCGGTCTCCGTCATCCCGCGCAAGACGGGAAAGAACCAGCCGTAATCGAGTGCCATGGCAACGCCGCCAGCGTACTGTTCGGCCGCGATCTCCGCATAATCGCGCAGCACCGCCTCCACGGTTTCCCGCTGAGCGCGCGCAGCCGCGACAGCCTCCCAAGCGAGCGCCGCGATCAAGGCCAGCGCGAGGACAGGTCCACCGACTGTCAGCGCCGACCGGGCATGGGCATGGATCCACTTCCGCATTGCCCAAAGCTAACCGAGTCGCACCGGCAAGGACAACGCAACCGTGTCCCCAAGGCGGGTCTTGACGGTTTCCTGACATCTCCCGAACCGGTCGCTTGCAGAACGCTTGCCGCTCCGCCACCCCTGCGGGCGATGTCAGGCGTAGCGTGTCAGGGAGGTTCCCCGAGTTTCACTGCGAAGGAGGCCTTCATGTCTGTTCGTAACGTCGTGGCCGCCGTGATCGTGCTAGTGGCAACGCTGCTGTTGCTTACAACCACTCAGAGCGCGCGAGCGCAGCAGCAACGGCCCGAGTTGCCGCAAGACGTCAAGGACTGGATGGCCCGGAACCAGGTCCAGCGTTGGGCCCAGATGCTGCAGACGGGTGAGAAGCTGTTCGCTGAAGGATCCTGCGTCAAATGCCACGGCGAAGGCGGCAGCGGCGGCAGATGGGCGCCAGATCTCACCGATAGCGAGTGGGTTCAATCGGACGGCGACCTGGAAGGAATCCGCGAGACGATCATGTGGGGCGTGCGCCGCCGTGATTTCGTCGACCCCGACCGCCGCTTCCAGATGAACCCCTCCGGGGGTATGGACCTCGCCTGGGAGGATTTCGATGCCATCGCTGCCTACGTCTGGTCGCTGAACAACGGGACGTTCCTGCCCGAACGCTAGCAGCCCGACGTACCTCGACCCAGGCTCTGGCCCGCGGTGGCGCTCCAAGCGATAGG
>JACZXM010000006.1:0-4856 GCA_022571615.1 Acidobacteriota bacterium
TGGGCGATATCCCTCAAGGCCTCGTCGTGATTGAGCACCTCGGCCATGCGCGACGGCACTTCGGTGAGCGCCCCCACCAGCGCCGCCGCGCGCCCTTGGTCGATGGCGCCACGCGCGCGCGCCGCGGCAATGGCGAAGCAGGCGAGCACCGCGAGCTGGGTGGTGAAGGCCTTGGTCGAGGCGACGCCGATCTCCGGACCGGCCTGCGTGATCAGCGTGGCATCGGCCAGCCGGGTAGCCATCGACCCGATGACGTTGCAGATTGTCCAGAGCCGGGCACCGCGATCCTTCGCTTCGCGCATCGCTGCCAGGGTGTCGGCCGTCTCTCCCGATTGCGTCAGGGCGCAGGTGACGGCGCCGGGTTCGATGATCGGATCGCGGTAGCGGAACTCGCTCGCGTGATCGACCGACACCGGCAGCCGGGCGAGCTGCTCGATCCAGTACTTACCGACCAGCGCAGCGTGCCACGAGGTGCCGCATCCCAACAGGATGAGCCGCGGAATCGAGAGGGCGAGCTGCTCGTCGAGGTCGAGCTCCGGCAGCGCCAAGGATCCCGCGGTGCGGTGCAATCGGCCGACGAGACTGTCGCGCAGCGCCTCCGGCTGCTGGTGGATCTCCTTGAGCATGAAGTGCCGGTACCCGCCCTTTTCGGCGGTCACCGCGTCCCACAGGATCCGCTGTGGCTCGACCGGCACGTCGTGGCCCGCGAAGTCGGTAATCCGAACGCTCTCTTGGGTGACGAGCGCCACCTGGCCGTCATCCAGAAAGATCACGTCGCGGGTGTACTGGAGGATCGGCGGCACGTCGGAGGCGACAAAATTCTCGCCATCACCCAGGCCGATCACGAGTGGCGGCCCCTGTCTTGCCGCCACCATCTTCTGCGGCTCGTCGACCGAGATGACGACCAGGGCGTAGATGCCTTCGAGCTCCTCGAGAGCAGCCCGCACCGCGTCCTCGAGATTACCCTCGTAGTGCGAAGAGATCAGGTGCGCAATCGCTTCGGTGTCGGTCTCGGAAACGAACTCACAGCCACCTGCCTGCAGGCGCTCACGTAGCTCCAGGAAGTTCTCGATGATGCCGTTGTGCACCAGCACGATCTTGCCGGAACCGTCACGATGTGGGTGCGCATTGTCCTCGGTAGGAGGGCCGTGGGTGGCCCAGCGCGTGTGCCCAATGCCGTAGTCGCCGCTAATCGGCGAGGCCTCGAGCTGCGCGACCAAGTTGACGAGCTTGCCCGCGGCGCGCGCCAGATCAAGCGAGCCGCTGTTCTTGACCACAGCGATGCCGGCAGAATCGTAGCCTCGATACTCGAGACGTTGCAACCCGCCGAGCAGGACGGGAACCGTCTCGCGGTGGCCGACGTAACCGACGATGCCGCACATGGGAAACCTCAGAGTAGAAAGCGGGGAGGCACACCTCTCCTGTACCGCGCCCGAGAGCCGCGGTGCAACACAAAAACCTCAGCGCCGCCGTTTTCGGGCCGCGGTCGCGTGTTGCTCGGCCCAGCCCTCCTTGACGACCTGCCGCCCGCGAGCGACACCGAGAGCCCGATCCGGGACGTCCTTGGTGATTGTCGAGCCGGCCCCGACATACGCGCCAGCGCCAATTCGAACGGGGGCTACGAGTGCCGTATTGGAGCCAATGAACGCCCCATCGGCAATAACCGTGGTGTGCTTGTCGACGCCATCGTAGTTGCAGGTGATGGTCCCCGCGCCAATGTTCACCCCGGCTCCGATGTCGGCGTTGCCGAGGTAGGAAAGGTGCCCGGCCTTGCTGCCCTTGCCGAGCCGGGTGGCCTTGACCTCCACGAAGTTGCCGACCGCAGCACCTTCGCAAATATGTGCCCCGGGCCGCAGCCGTGCATAGGGGCCGAGGCGAGCGCCGCGCTCGATCACACTGTCCTCGACCACAGTGCCATCGAGTACGGTGACCTCGTCGTCGACCCGCGTGCGCGCGATACGAACGTTCGGATAAAGAGTGCAGCGGCTCCCGATCGTAGTGCCGGCCTCGAGCGTTACGCCGGAGTAGAGCACCGTGTCGTTGCCGACCGACACTCCGACATCGACGAACGTGCTGCCAGGGTCGCGCACGGTGACGCCAGCGAGCATCAGCTCCTCGAGCTTGCGGCGGCGCAGCAGTTCCTCGGTGCGGGCAAGCTCGACACGAGTGTTCACTCCCTGCAACTCGTCCGGGTCGTCGTGCTGATAGATCCTCACACCGCCGCCCTGCCGCTGGATGACCTCGAGCGTGTCGGTGAGATAGATCTCGCCCTGGAGGTTGTCCGGCCGCAGCGACGAGAGCGCCTGCCGCAACGACGAGAGGTTAAACAGGTACACGCCAGCGTTGACCTCACCCAGTGCCTTGTCCTCCCCGCTGGCGTCCGCTTCCTCCACGATTCGGCTCAAGTTGCCGTCGGTATCGCGGATGAAACGGCCGGCCCCGGTCGGGTCTTTTGGTACCACCGAGAGGAAAGTTCCGTCGGCATCGGCATGCGAGTCGATCATGCGGCGCAGGGTGGCCGCCTGGATGCAGGGACAGTCACCGTTGATGATCAAGACCAATCCCTCGGCAGGGCCGGCGGCATCGATGGCAGCGAGACCGCATGCGGCGGCGTCGCCGGTGCCGCGGGGAGGATCCTGCACCGCAAATACCACGCGGCTTCGAGCAAACGCAGCGCGCAGAGGATCGGCGTTAGGCGACACGACCAAGACGATGGTCTCGGCTCCCAATTCACCGGCTGCGGCGATTACGTGGCCGACCATCGGCCGGCCGAGCAGCGGATGGAGCACCTTCGGCGTGTCGCTTCGCATCCGGGTGCCCTCGCCGGCAGCGAGGATCACGACGTGCAGAGGGACCATTGCATCACTCCGCAGGAGGTTCGGTGAACGGAACCGGCCTCTGCTCCGGAAGCCCTACCCGGAGCCACCACGGCCTGCTAGTGCTCGCCGCTGACGATGGAACGGAAGTCCTCGTGCACGCGCAGCGGCACGAAGTCCGGATCGTTCACGGCATAGATACGGTTCGCGTCGTTGATCTCAACGGCCTCTCGCAAGGCGTCGATGGCAGCGTCGATGTCGCCTTTCTGGGCGTGGGCCGCGGCCCGACAGAACAGGATGCGGTCGTCCCCGGGTGCTCGGGACAGTGCCTGTTCGAACGCGGAAAGCGCCCGCGCCGGCTGCCCGTCGTTGAGCGCCACGACGCCGACAAGGTAGTAATCATCGGCGTCCTGCGGCACGAACTGGCGACCTCGTCCCTGACGCGTGATCGCCACCCCGTACTGCCGGGCGCGATCCATGAGCACCGGATCGGGAGGGCACGAGTCGACCACTTTGCGAAACGACTCGATCGCCTTGCCGAGCGCCCCGTCGTGGTACTGCTTCAGGCCGGCCTCAAAGCTCTTGAGGGCCCTGGCCATGACGGTGTCCTTACGCAAGGACTCGCGCAGCGCCTTCTCGGTTTGGGCGGCTTCCTTCTGTGCCTGCAAGCGTGCTTTCCGATCCCCCGGGCTCTCTCGTGGAGTCTCCACGCGCCGGGCCAGGAGGCGGGCGCTCTTGATGGGCATGGGACCGGGTTCCACCGGCGGCCGCTCGGGCTCGAGCGGCCGCGGCGGCTGCATGGCTGGGACCGGATCCGGGTCGCGGTAGTCTTGTTTCTTCAGGCCCATGCGGCGGATCTTCGACTCCATCGCCTTCTGGGTCACCCCGAAGAGGTCCGCCAGCTCAGCGTAGGTCTTGTGCCGGAAGTTCTCACGGATGAACTCTTCGTTCTCTTCGGTCCAGATCTTGGCCACAGGAAACCTTGCCGTTAGAAGGAAAAAAGGGATTCGTCGAGGAGCCGGACCGCGTGCAACGCCGTAGACGTGCCCCTGTCCGCACCCGCAGTAGCACCGCGTTGAGAAATGCAGGTTGAGTATAGCCGGTGTCGGGGAGCAGACAAGGAAGTTGACAGGCGCAGGATGCCTGGATAGTGTGCGCAACGCCTCTGCAAGCGCACGCGCCGAGGCAATGGATATTAACGAACGCGGTGAGAGGGGTGGCTTGTGCTCGATCAGCTGGCCTGGCTGGGTCATGCAGGCTTCTTCTTTCGAGGGCCGCCACGCATCTACATCGATCCATTTCGGATCGTGGGCGGGCCCGAGGCGGATCTCGTGTTGCTGACCCACCCTCACTACGACCACTGTTCGCCGGAGGCGCTGCAGAAGGTCGTCGGCGAGGACACACAGGTCCTGTGCCCGCCGGACTGTCTGACCCTGCTGCGCGAGCTGCCGGGGTCGCGCCGACTCATGGAGCCCGGGACCAAGGTCTCGTTGCACGGAGTCAAGATCGAAGCGGTGCCGGCGTATACGCGCAAGAGTCGCCTGCATAGGCGCCACAACGGCTGGCTCGGCTATATCGTCGAAGTTGACGGTCTGCGCTGGTACCATGCCGGCGACACCGACTACATCCCGGAGATGCGCGGCCTGCGGGCGGATATCGCCTGCCTGCCGATCTCGGGCGGCGAGACCATGAACCTCGTCGAGGCGGCCGCCGCGGCGAACTGCATCTCGCCGCAGGTCGTGGTGCCGATGCACTACGGCACACTCGGTGCCACTATCGATCCGGAGCTGTTCAGCAATCTGACCCGGATCCGCGTGTGGACGCTCGAACGGGACCCGGCGTTCTCCGGGGAGTGAGCACGAAGCGAGCCGGCCGGATTCTGGCGGTATGCTTGGGCCTCCTGGCGCTCGGCCTCGTGCGCGGTCTTTTCCTCCTCGGAGTCCAGATCCACAGCGACGATTACGCAATCGCTGCAGCAACTCGCGGCCATTGCGTGATTTGCCACGAGGTTGAAAAGAACGGCAACGCTGAAGAGTAAGA
>JACZXM010000006.1:4866-13462 GCA_022571615.1 Acidobacteriota bacterium
CGAACGTCTCGGCCGGCATCGGGCAGCCGTGGTTCGGTGCCGTTCACGTGCACACGAAGCTGTCGGGGGACGCTAGCGGCACGGTGGAACGGATCGCCGCGGCCGCCGGGCGCGCGGGTCTCGACTTTATCGTGATCGCAGACCACACGCGTTCGGAGGGTGCTGCAGGCCGGGCCGAGGAAGGATGGTACGGCGATGTTCTGGTCGTGGTCGCCGAAGAGATCTCCACCGACGCCGGTCACTTGTTGGCGCTAGATGGTCGCCCCCACCGGTACGCGCTCGGGCCGACGGCGCGGCAGGCGCTGGCGGACATCGTCGAGCTCGGCGGCCGGCCGATCATCGCCCATCCCAGTGGCGGGGAGCTCGCCTGGCGAGCTCGCTGGACCGGGGCCGTGGGTGTCGAGGTGGTGAGCTATTCGGACGTGCTTGCGCGCAGTCCGTGGCCGCGGCGATTGGGCGGATTCGTGGCCTATCCGGTCTCCCCCGAGGCGGCGGCCCTGCGCTGGTTCACCACCCAGTCGCCGGCGCTGGCGCAGTGGGATCGGACGACCCGGCTAACCGACAATCGCTTGCCCCGACCGCTGGCCGCGCTCGGTGCGGTCGACGCGCACGGCCCGGTCGGTTGGTTCGGAGCACCTGGTTACGAGCCCCTATTCCGCAGCCTGTCCATGATCGTCTGGATGGACGCCCCCCCGGCCCCGGGCGAGGATGGCAGAAAAGCGGCAGCGCGGCTGGCCGAGCGCCTGGCGGGCGGACAGAGCGCAATCGTGTTGTCGGCTGCCGGCGGTGTCCCCGGCTTTCGGTTCACAGCCGAGCATTCGGGCCGCAGGACTGCCGTGCCCGGGCAGCTTGTGCGCTGGCGGTCGGGCTGGACGCTGCACGCCGCGATGGGAGCGATGGGCCCGTACCGGCTGGTGCTGTTGCGGGATGGCGAACCGATTGCGAGCGCCGTTGGAGCGGACCTGGAACACGTGGCGACAGAGCCGGGGACGTATCGCGTCGAGGCGTATCGCACCGCGGGTCCCGCCGGCGGCGGCCGCGAGGGAACAACGCCGTGGGTGGTCAGCAATCCGATCTATTTGTGGCCGCAAACGGTGATTGCGGCGTCGCGCTTGCAGCTGGCACCGGTGCCGCCGGCGCCGCCGATCGACGCGGATCTGATGCTGGAGCCAGGCTGGGCTGCCGAGAGCGACCCGACATCGAGAAGCTCGCTGGCGATGGCGGAAGACGGATTGCGCTGGAGCCTCCGTATGCCACGCGCTGGCGCAGTCGGTGCCTACGCCGCGATCGCCTGGCGGCCGGAACGACCGGTGAACTGGTCGCGGTCGCGGGGTTTGGCGGTGCGGTTGCGCTCGACTCGTTCCTGGCGTGTCAGCTTGCGTGTCTGGACCCTCGACCAACAGGGCCGGCAGCGCACCTGGGAACGTGTGGTGCGATCCGACCCTGCGGCTCGAGGCAGCGGTCAGCATTGGGACAGGTTCCGGCTGCTGGAGGGGGAACAGCCTACCGGTGCACACGCGACCATCTCGGACGATCTGAGACGCGTCACCGGAGTCGCGCTGGTGGCTACACCGGATCGGATGAAACCGTCCACCGAGACCGAGATCGAGATTCTCTCGATTGGCACCTTCGGCAGCGACTGGGACTAACCCGCATTCCTCAACGGGGTGCTACTGCGGGGCCCTCGCTCGCGGGCCTTGGTTCCGCACCCCTTTCCGTCCCCTCGCTACGCACCCCGCTGAGAAATGCGGGTTAATGAGACGGTGCGGGAATCGTCTCCCAGAACCGCGCGAACGATTCGATGGTTAGCAACTGATTCAGCGTTTCTGCCTGCAGCAAGCCGCCCAGTAGCGCCTTCTTGAGCCAAGGATCACGCACGAGCGCTTCGCGTCCGGCCGCCGCGGCGCCTTCCTGATCCCCCAGCGCCAGACGCGCGGCCGCCAGCAGCATCCACACGGAACCTTCGTCCGGGGACAGAGTCGTAGCCTGCTGCGCCGCCTCCAGCGCCAGCGCTGGCTCCCCAGAACCGAGGTGATGGCGGGCTTGTCGCGCTGCGATGTTGGCATGGCGCAGGTCGAGCAACCGGCGGAGCTCGCGAATCGGCGCCGGGTGGTCCTCGACACGCAGATCGACATAGCGGTCATTGAACCCGAGGTATCCACCCTCCTTGCGAACGACAAGCAGCGCTGCGGACTGGCGACCCCGAGCATCGCCGCCGCCGGCCTGCCCCGCCGCCAGCGCGGCCACGAGCCTGGTTGCCAGGTCGCCCTCGGCAAGTTCGTAGGCGGTGACCATGGCGTCGATGACGGCGGGGTCGGCGAGGAGATTGCCTTGCGCGGCGTAGTGCGCCCCAGTGCGTCCCCCAGCCCAGGCTATGCAGGCGCTTCCCGTGAAGGTTGCCGCGCGGCCGCTTGCGTCCACCACCGCGAGTTGGCGCTGCTCGCGCTCGCTATCGGCGGCGGTCAACTCCGCGACGACCTGCTCGGGACTGGCGCCCGCGGCGAGCAGGCCGAGCCCACGAGGCCCGTAGGTCGTGTTGGCGAGCGCCTGTGTTGCCACCGCCCCGACACCGGCGCGTGCCCAGGGCACGACCGAGCCGACGCCGAAGAATCGCGACTGCACGGCCACACCGAGATCTCCGGTATCCGGGTCATAGGCCACGATCGAGAAGGTGGCCACGGGTTCCGCTGTCGCGTTCTCGTGCCCCGTTGGCCGAGATTGTTGCCGTCGGTCGCGAGCGCAGGCCGCGAACACGAGCACGATGACCAAGAAAGCGGCCCAAGCCCCGGCGCGGAACCATCCACGGCGTCCGGTCGCGCCCTCCGCGGCCATCGGCCGGCTCGACCGGACGCTCTGGCGCCAGGCTTCCCCGGCTCTCGCTGCGATCATCGTCGCTCTCCTCTCTGTGCCACAATCCCAACCTGGCTGGCGAGTTTATCAAGGCGGCCTCCCAAGGACCGTTGTGCAGACGAAAAACGACGGCAAACTCATTGCGCTCGAGGGTATCGACGGCTGTGGCAAGTCGATACAGGCAGCGCGGCTGCGGGATCGACTCGAGTCGCTCGGCCACTCGACAGTGACGCTGCGGGAACCGGGTGACTCCGAATACGGGCAGCAGTTACGCGGTATCTTCGCCGGATCCCGGGAGGTCTCACCGCAGGAGGAGGTGCGGCTGTTTCTGGAGGATCGGCGCATCGACGTGCGCGACAACATTTTACCGGCGCTCGCGGCGGGCAAGATCGTCATCATGGATCGGTACTACTTGTCCTCGGTCGTGTACCAGGGTTGCCTGGGCCTGGATCCGGGCGAGATCCAAGCAGCGAACGAGGCAATTGCTCCGCGCCCGGACCTGACGTTGATCCTCGACATCGACCCCACCGAAGCCGAGCGCCGAATCCACGCTGCCCGCGGCGGCGGCGACAGCTTCGAAGGCGCGGAGTACCAGCGGCGCGTCCGCAAAGCCTATCTGGGGTACGTCGACGGGCAAGGCATCGTGCGTGTGGACGCCGCCAGGTCACCCGAGCAGGTGTGCGACGAGATGCTGGAGTACGTACTCGCGCTGCTCAGACGTTGAAACGGAAGTGCACCACGTCGCCGTCCTGGACGATGTATTCGCGGCCCTCGACGCGGAGCTTTCCCGCTTCACGGCACTTGGCCTCGCTGCCGAGCTCGAGCAGATCCTCGCAGCGCGTAACCTCGGCGCGAATGAAGCCGCGTTCGATGTCGGAGTGGATCTTACCCGCAGCCTTGGGCGCAGCGCTGCCGGCGCGCACCGGCCAGGCACGACATTCGTCGGGACCGACGGTTAGCATGGTGATCAGATCGAGCAACTCGAACGCGGCGGCCAAAAAGCGGTCGCGGGCCGGCTCGCCGAGGCCGAGGGCCTCGTAGAACTCACTTCTTTCCTCCGCCGGCATCTGGGCGATGTCCATCTCGACCTGAGCCGACAGCGCCACGAGGCCGGTACCAAGGTCGGAAGCAGAACGGTGTAGCGCCTCGGGGATGGTCTCGGCGAGCGCTTCCTCGGCGATGTTGAGCACCAACAACAGCGGCTTGAGGGTCAGAAACTGGTAGCCGGCGACGAGCTTGCGCTGGTTGGCATCGAGCGCTACCTCGCGAAGCGGCCTTTCCGATTCGAGCTGCTGCACGATGCGCGCGATCAGCTTGGTCTCGAGCGGGCTGCTGTCGCGATCTTTTCGCAGCCGGTGAAGCTTCTTTTCGGCGATCTCCAGATCGGCCAATACCATCTCCACCTGTAGATCGGCGAGCTCCCGCTCCGGCACCGCGGGCTCTCCCGCCGCCGGATTGTCGAACGCGCGCAGCACCTGGCACAAGGCGTCCATCTCCCGCATGGCGTTGAGCACGCCGCGATCGAGCTCGCGGCTGGCGGTGCCCCCCGCAATGTCGCAGAAGGTTACCTCGGCATAGGTGGTTTTCTTGGGCTGGTACAGCGCCGCGAGCTTGTCCACACGGGCATCCGGCACCCGCACCACGCCCAGGTTCCTGGTGCCCGGCCGTGCGGCTCCGAACCCGGTCTTGGCCGACAGCCCGGTAAGGGCATTGAACACCGTCGTCTTGCCGCTGCCTGGAAACCCTACGAGTCCGATCTTCATGGTGCGGCAACGTACTACGGCGATGGCACGGGTGCACGCGCCGGAGCCCGCAGCGATCGCCAACCCGTGGCGGCCCGCGGCAGAGGTAGCGTGGGCACGGCCTGTCGCCTATTCGGTGTCACCGCTCCACCCGGGCCCGTGCAGCACCCGCCCGGGCGTGGCGCCGGTGTGCTCGCCGTCGTGCAAGACCAGCGCGCCGTTCACGAGGACGTGCACCATGCCGGTGGAGTACTGGTGCGGGTCCTCGTAGGTGGCGTGATCGGAGATGGCGCCCGGATCGAAGATCGCCAGGTCGGCGAAGAAGCCCTCTGCGAGACGGCCGCGAGCTTCCAGCCCGAGGTTGGTCGCCGGCAACGAGGTGAGCTTGCGCACTGCCTCCTGGAGGGCAATCACCTGGCGGTCGCGGACGTAGCGGCCGAGCAGGCGGGCAAAATTGCCGTACGCTCGCGGATGGGTGCTAGTGAGGGTGAACGGGAGCTCGGGCGCCATCGAGCCGGCGTCGGAGCCGAAGGAGACCCAGGGCAGGCGCATCTGTCGTTCCAGGTTGTCTTCCGACATCAGGAAGTACACCACCTGCACCCGGGTTCCATCCTCGACAACCAGGTCCATCGCCGTGTCGGCAGGATCGGAGCCGCGCTCTGCTGCGACCACCGCCAGCGTTTTACCGGTGTAGGCGGCGCGGAGATCCTGGTTGCGGAAGCCGACGAGCAACGTGCCCTCGGCGCCCGCCGCTAACATGAGGTTCTCCCACTCATCGGTGGGGGTCGTCATCTCCTCCTTGACGCGGGCCCGGATCGCCGGGTCCTGGAGCCGCTTGGCCCAGTCGTCGTAGCCGCCTTCCTGCACCCATGGCGGCATGGCTGCGTCCAGTCCGGTGGAGCCGGCGGTGTAGGTGTACATGTCGGCGGTGAGGCGCAGGCCCTCTGCACGCGCGGCCTCGACCATCGCGATTGCCTCGTTGAGCTTGCCCCAGTTATCCTGCCCGGCGGCTTTGAGGTGGTAGATCTCAGCCGGAACCCCGGCCTCACGGGCGATCGTGATTAGCTCCCGTATCGCCTCGAGCAGCCGGTTGCCCTCCGAGCGCATGTGCGAGATGTACATGCCGCCGTACTCTGCGGCTGCCCGGTTGAGCGCAATGAGCTCACTCGTATTGGCGTAGAACGCGGGGGCGTAGATGAGCGACGAGCCGATTCCGAGCGCGCCTTCCCGCATTGCCTGGCGTACCAGATCCACCATGCGCTCGAGCTCCTCGTCGCTCGGTGGCCGGTTGTCGTAACCGATCTCGTGGATACGGACGGTCGTTGCACCGACGAACGAGGCGACGTTGGGAGCGATGCCCTTGCCGGCCAGGAAATCGAGATACTCGCCGAGTGTTGTCCAGGGCACCTCGATTGGGGCATCGTCTGCCAGGCCGAGCATCGCGCGCACCTGCGCTTCTCCACCTGCGTCGGCGACCCATCCGTCGACGAACGCGGCCTTCATCGCATCGTTGAGTGGGCCATACGAGACACCCTCGCCGAATACTTCGAGGGTTACCCCCTGCCGGATATCGCCCTGGGACCGCCCATCGACGATCAGCGAATCGGTCGCCCAGCTGAGCATATTGACGAACCCCGGGGCAACCGCGAGCCCGGTGGCGTCGATCTCGGTGTGGCCGGTGGCGTTGCCGATCTCGCCCACGGCGACAATGCGATCACCATCGATTGCCACGCTTCCCACATACGGGTCGCTGCCGGTCCCGTCGTAGATCGTGCCGTTGCGCACCACGACGTCGTATTCACCGCCGGGGTCCGGTGCGCAGGCGGTAGCGATCACCGGCAGAATAGGAACAAGCAACAGGCGTGACAGGCGGTTCATCGGTGCCTCCGGGGGTTCGGGCAGACGAGTGTGTTGCGCCAACTCTGACCCTCCGCGGGCTGCAAGTGCAACCCATCACACCTCCACCTCGGCCGAGAGCGCGTACGATGTTCCGAACCCGATGGCGTGGCGAAGAGATCGACGATGGCCGGCAAACGTAGCAAGAGAAGGCGTGCAAGCAAGACAATGGCCGCGCGCGCCGACCGACACGATCTGTACCAACGCTCGGTGCAGGAACCCGAGGTCGATGTGGAGTTCGCCGTCGACACGTTCCGCGCCGAGTTCGGCAGGCGGCCCTATCGGTTGCGTGAGGATTTCTGCGGCACTGCGGCGTTGTGCGCCGCCTGGGTGCGCGAACATCACAGCAACCGGGCCTGGGGCGTGGACCTGGATCCGGAGACGATGAAATGGGGCCGGCGACGCAACATCGACCCGCTACCGGGCGGACCGAGAAGGCGCGTCGAGCTGACCTGCGGCGACGTACGGGAGGTTGCCCCCGAACCTGTCGATGTTGTGATGGCGCAGAACTTCTCGTACTTCCTTTTCGAGCAGCGCGGTGACCTGCTGGGGTACTTCCGGGCCGCGCACCGCAACCTGCGCCATGACGGGCTACTGATCCTGGATGCCTACGGCGGCCCCGATTCGATCCGGCGGGTCGAGGAAGCCACCGAGTACGACGATTTCACCTATGTATGGGACCAGGACGACTTCGATCCGATCACCCAGCGGGCCACCTGCTACATCCACTTCGATTTCCCCGACGGCAGCCGGCTCGAACGCGCCTTTACCTACCTCTGGCGCATGTACACGATCCCCGAGATCCGTGATCTACTCGCCGATGCCGGATTCTCCGCCAGCGATGTGTACTGGGAGGGGACCGATTCCAACACCGGGGAGGGGGACGGTTTGTACACGGTGCAGGAACACGGTGAGGCCGATGAAGCATGGGTCTGTTACATCGTCGGCATTAAGCGCTGAGCTGAGGCAAGTAAGGAGGGAGGCCGCAGCAGCCAGCCACCACCACAGCTCGGTCGGCGGCTACCAAGGCCCCTGCTCCGGCGGAGCGCGGAATCTTCCCTCCGCTTTGTCCAGAGGTTGCTCGACAGGAGCGTTTAAAAAATGATATCAGTATGATACTTTAATGGTATCTAGAAGCGCTGGCCTACCGGACAAGTGGCCACGCTTCCGAGGCTGATTCTCGACCGAGGTCGGGGCGAAAGGAGATGGGCAATGATTCGCGAGATCGAAACCAAGACGATCAACGGGCTTTTCATGGTGGCGGTGCTGATCGCAGTGTTCCTGTTGCTCGGCTGGATGCTGTTGGGGACCATCGGGGACCTGTCGGACCTAGGGCCCAGCACGCTGCGGATCTGGCAACTGGTGACGCTGATCGTGCTGATGATGCTCGACGCGCTGCTGTCCATCGGCCTGTTCACCGTGGCGCCTAACGAGGGCAGGGTGCTGCAGCTGTTCGGCAAGTATGTCGGTACGGTCAAGACACCGGGCCTGCAGTGGGCCAACCCCTTCTACACCAAACGCCGGGTCTCGCTCCGGGTGCGGAACTTCGAGACCGGGAAGCTCAAGGTCAACGACAAGCGAGGCAACCCGATCGAGCTCGCAGCGATCGTGGTCTGGAAGGTCGTCGATACCGCCGAGGCCGTCTTCCTGGTCGACGACTTCACCCACTACGTGCATGTTCAGTGCGAAGCGGCGGGCCGCAGCTTGGCTACCGGCCACCCGTACGACGTGTTCGAGGAAGGGGAGATCTCGCTGGTCAGCCATACCGAGGAGGTCTCCCAGGAGCTAGAGGTGCACATCCGCGAGCGTCTGGATAAGGCCGGTGTGGAGGTGATCGAAGCGCGGATCAGCCATCTTGCGTATGCACCGGAGATTGCCAGCGCCATGCTGCAACGCCAACAGGCGGCAGCGGTCATCGCCGCGCGCAGCATGATCGTCGAGGGTGCGGTAGGCATGGTGGAGAACGCCCTCGAGCTGCTGTCGCGGAAGAACGTGGTGCGGCTGGACGAGGAACGCAAGGCGGCGATGGTGAGCAACCTGCTGGTGGTTCTGTGCGGCGACTCGCGGCCGCAACCCATTCTCAATACCGGCAGCATGTACACGTGATC
>JACZXM010000006.1:13472-19038 GCA_022571615.1 Acidobacteriota bacterium
CCGTAGGCCCCGGCTCGCTGGCGCCTGGGCCCGCCACGACGTTCTACACCGCTCTCGAGGGGTCCAGGCTCAGGACCTGCGCCTGTTTGTCGCGTGAGGGCCCATCTCGCGATCCTCAGCCATTCCGCCCCGTCATTCCGGGCTTGAAGTCGTCAAGCTCACCGAATCGTGCGAGCGGTGGGCGAGCAGGGGGCCCAGGATGCCCCAGGACGCGCTCCACGAGGCCGGGCCTACCCTGGGGCCTACCCCCCCCCCCCCACGGCCTGCTAGACCATCGCCGGTAATTGGGCGCGGGTCTCGGAGCCGCGTGGCCCGCGCGACAAGGATGACAACCCGTGGCTGAGCGAAAGGCGGTGCTGTTCCGGCTCGATCCGAAGCTATACCTGGCGCTGCGGCGTTGGGCGGACGACGATCTCAGGTCGGTCAACGCACAGGTGGAGTTCCTGCTGCGCAAAGCCCTGCGCGATGTGGGCCGGCAGCCGTCCAAGGAAGATGACACCACAGCTCCTTGCCCTCACCCGTAACTCCCCCTTGCCAGACCCATCACACTTGCACCACGGCCTGCTAGCCGCCCAGGAGCCCGCGGACAAGCGAGGCGACTCCGAAGCCGAGGTAATTGCCCACCGCGTAGCCGAGCAAGCCCACGGCGACGCCCGGAAGCAGGCGGTCGCCGTAGCCGCGTGCGGAGGCCAGCGCCACCGCCGACGCGGGGCCGCCCACGTTCGCCTGCGAAGCCACCGCCAACGTGCCGGCGTCGATTCCGAACAGGCGGCCGATCCCGAAGATGCCGAGGCCGTGCACGACCAGGGTGGTGAGCGCGAACCAGAACACCGCCGGACCGACGCGGAAGATATTGGCGATCACCGATTGGGCGCCGTTGGCGGCCAAGAACATCAGCAGCAGATAGTTGCCCAGCAACGCCGATCCGGTGAGCCGCCTGACGGCCGGTACGTGCGCCACCGCCAGCACGATCGTCGACAGCCATAGGATCTCGGGCAGCGCTGGCACCAGCGTCGCGAGTCGTCCTGCCGCCCAAACGGCCCCGACGGCAATCGCCATCACCGAGGCCAGGTCAATCAGCGCCACCGGCCGGATGCTGCTGGTGAGCGCGCGCTCGAGCGTATCGGTATCGGCGATTGCTCGACCTGATGGCTGCGCGCTCGGCGGGACCGCGTGCTCGTTCCGATTCCTGAGCAACAGTGGCGCTGTCAGGCAGGCAACCATCCATATGGCGGTCAACGCGACGTCCGCCGCCACCGCAGCGCTGAACAGGTCACTGCTCGTGCCAAGAGCGCGCCCGAGCGCTGCGAAGTTCATCCCGCCGCCGGTGTAGGTGCCGGTGAACTGTCCAGCGAGCTTCCAGGTCTCCGGCCCGACGGCCGCCGACCATAGCATCGCTCCGGCGATCGCGCCCAGCGCGGTGCTAACCGCGCCGATGCTGAATGCGGCCAGCATGCGCGGCCCGGCGGCGATGACCGAGTGCACGTCCACGCGCATCAAGATGAGCGCTACTGCAAGGCTCACTCCCCAGCTGCTGAGCCAGTCGTAGGTCGGCGATACGCCCGTTAGCACCCCGGCGTTGGAGAGCGCCATGGCCAACAGGATCGCGACCAGGGCGGCACCGAGCGCGCGCATCGCCGGCACCCGCGCCGCCAGCCACACCGCGGCCACAACGACCGCAGCCAGCACTACGAGAACGGCGATCGGATCGGAGATCAAGGATGCGCCACACAGGTTCGGTACAGCAAGGACGGACAGTCCGGGCTCAGCGCGGGAACGCGTTCGGTCGCGGCTTTGGCAGCGGCTTGCGCGGCAGGCCCTCGTCTCGCATCGCCGCATGGTAGGCGAAGGCGGCGATGATGGTGGCGTTCTTGATCATGTCGCCCGCCTGGATCCTCTCGTAGGTGTCCATGTTGGAGTGGTGCGTGCGGCTGTTGTACTCGATCGGGTCTTGGATGAACTGAAACCCCGGAAGACCGACGGCGTCGAAGGCGAGGTGGTCGGTGCCACCGGTGTTGCGGATCGTCAGTGTCGTCATTCCGAGGTTGTGGAACGGCTTCATCCACTGCTCGAAGATCGGTGCCACCGCCTCGTTGCCTTGCAGGTACACGCCGCGGATGGCTCCGGTGCCGTTGTCGAGGTTGAAGTAAGCGGCGACCTTGGCGTGCTCGGGCTTCAGGTCCATGGTCCCGGGATCGGCGAAGTGCTCCTTGACGTACGCCCGCGAGCCCAGGAGCCCCTGCTCTTCACCCGACCACAGCACCACGCGGAGCGTACGGCGAGGATGCAGCCCCGCCTGAGCGATGATGCGTACCGCTTCCATCATCGCCGCCGAGCCGGCGCCGTTGTCGGTGGCACCGGTTCCGGAGTGCCAGGAATCGAAGTGGGCACCGAGGATCACGAGCTCGTCGGCAAGATCGGTCCCGGGAAGCTCGGCCACTACGTTGAAGGCCGTGGTGTCCTCATCGTGGAAGGTGTTCTGTACGTCGAGCTCGAGCTTGACCGGGATCTCCTTTTGCAGCGTGCGATAGATGCGGCCGTAGTGCTCGGCGGTGAGCACGATCTGCGGCAGCGTCGGGTCGGCATCAATCTCGCGCGAGCCGCCGCCGGAAACAAACACGGTGCCACCGGTGTCGCGGTTGGAGGCCTCCAGGGTCGCCACCACGCCCTCCTCGCGCAGGAACCCGGCGATCTTGTTGCGCCGAGCCCGCCGCGCCCGAAAGCGGGAGAAATCGAAGTTCCGGCGTCCTGCGCCCGGCTCCGGCGCCATGGCCCGCTGGGCGAGCTCCTCGTCGGTTAACCGATGCGCCGGTGCATCCCACTTGGGCTCGGGGTCAGGCAGCGGGCGCGTGAGCGTGATCTTACCCGCGAGCTTGCCGCGGTACTGCTCGAAATCGGCCTCATCGTCGATATCGACGATGATCGCCTCCGCCACCACCTTGCCATCGGTACCCGGCGTCCACGCCTTCGGGAACCCGATGAGCGGGTACATCTGCGGCTCGATCACGTGCAGCGAGAAGCGCTGATTGCTCCAGCCGCGCCCGAACTCGCCCCAGGTCTCGAGCTGTACGTTGACCAGGCCCCACTCCTTGAACATCTCGACCGCCCACTCTCCGGCGTTGCGGATGTTCGGAGATCCGGTGAGCCTCGGACCGTACACGTCGGTAAGCCAGCTCATCGTCTCCATCACCTGAGAGTTCCGCAGACCCTCCTGCTTGATGCGGTAGATGGCATCAAGATCGACGCTTTCCTCGGTCGCGGTCAACGCCGCGCTGGGCAGAGCGATCAATACGATGGCGAGGGCGATCACCACGCGAGCTCGTGCTGCGTGCAACATGGCAGGGCTCCTTGGCTCGATGCGGGGATGCACATGGCCGAAAACCGGATGCGAGCCACCCTAATCTGCTAGACGGGTGGAGGAAAAACAACTCCGGGACGCGGGCTCTGGTCGAACGGGTTCTTGTTTGTCGGAGTCTGCGCCTTCCCCTTGACGTTCGACAGGAAGACGCGCTACTCTTGTCGAATATCTAGAGGAGACGCGCTCCCACCTGGCAACCAATCCCCGAAATCACCATCGGCCCCGCGAGGCAATGCATGACGAAGCCCAACGTCGACCTGCTCCAAGGAACCCTGGACATGCTCATCCTCAAGACACTGCAGCTCAATCCGCAGCACGGCTGGGGCATCTCGCAGCGCATCCAGCAGATCTCGAGAGACACACTGCAGGTCAACCAGGGATCGCTTTACCCGGCGCTCCATCGGTTGCAGCGGCGTGGCTTCATCGATTCCGAGTGGGGCACGTCGGAGAACAATCGGCGTGCGAAGTACTACAGCCTGACCGACAAGGGGCGGACCCAGCTCGCCGCGGAGGTGCGCAACTGGGAACGCCTGTCGCACGCGGTCAGGGAGATTCTGCAAACCGTCTAGGTCAGGTCTAGGAAATTACAGTGGCCGCACGAAACTGGAAGAACTGGCTGCTGCGCTTGCGGGGCGAGGGGCAGCCGAGCGCCGACCGCGAGATCGACGAGGAGGTCGCCTTCCATCTGGCGATGGAGGCCGACAAGCACCGTCGCCAGGGTCTGAACGCGCGGCAAGCTCTGCGGCGAGCGCGTCTGAGCTTCGGCGGCGTGGAGAGCTTCAAGGAAGCGTGCCGCGATGAACGAACGGGGAGTCAGTTAGACATGTTGATGCAGGACGTCCGTTACGCACTCCGGACTCTGGGTAAGAACTGGGGCTTCGCCGCCACGGTGGTGCTGACACTGGCACTCGGAATCGGTGCCAACAGCGCGGTCTTCAGCATTATCTACGGCGTGCTCCTGCGGCCGCTCCCTTACCAGCGAGGCGACCGCCTGGTGCTGCTGCAACAATCGAACCCCGCCGCCGGGACGTCGAGCCTGGTCTCGATCGCGGAGCTGTACGACTATCGCGAGCAGAGCGGAGCTTTCGCGGAGCTGGTCGAGTACCACACGATGTTCTTCGTGCTCCTCGGCCGGGGGGAACCCGAACGTGTCGAGACGGGCGTGGTCTCGGACAACTTCTTCGATACTCTCGGCGTGGCGCCGCTTCTCGGCCGCACCTTCGTTGAGGGCGAGGACGATCTTGACGCCGACGCGGTCCTCGTTCTGAGCTACGGCTACTGGCGAGACTCCTTCGGTGCCGATGCCGACATCATCGGCAAGGTGTTCGAGATGAACAACAGACCGCATACCGTGGTCGGGGTGCTGCCGCCGATCCCACAGTTCCCGACCGAGGTCGATGTCTACATGCCCACGTCGGCGTGCCCGTTCCGGGCCAACGCCGAACGCGACATGGCCGGCAACCACGGCAGGTTTCGTATGCTCACCGTCTTCGGACGTCTGGCGGAGGGAGCGACGGTCGCGAGAGCGGACGCGGAGATCGACGCCATTGCCGGTCGCTTCGCGAGCGATTTCCCCGACGCCTACTCTCCTGAGCGTGGTTTTGATGCCGGCGTCGTGGACCTGAAGGAGGAGCTAACGCGAGAAGCGCGCCCGGTGCTGTTGATGCTACTGGCGACCGCTGGGCTGGTCCTGCTGATCGCCTGCGCCAACGTGGCGAACCTGTCGCTGGCGCGCGTCATGCGTCGGCAACAGGAGATCGCGGTTCGTGCCGCGCTCGGCGCCAGCCGTGCCCGCCTGATGCGCCAGTTGCTCACCGAAAGCACCGTGCTGGCGCTCATTGGCGGCGCCCTCGGACTAGCCTTCGCCTACGTCGGCCTCGACATCCTGGTCCAATTCGCCAGCCGCTACACACCACGCGCTGCCGCCGTAGGACTCGACGGCTGGGTGCTGGTGTTTACCCTCGCGGTCTCGGTGGGCACCGGGCTGGTCTTCGGGTCCTTCCCCGCGCTCCCCGGCACTCGGGATGTCGGCGGCGCGATCAAGGAAGGAACACGAGCCACGACGCGTGGCGGGCTGCGGCTCCGACGCGCCCTGATCGTAGCTCAGGTGGCGCTGTCGTTCGTTCTGCTGGTCGGGGCTGGCCTGACGCTCCGGAGCCTGACGCGGCTGCAGGCAATCGATCCCGGATTCGACACCGAACAGGTGCT
>JACZXM010000327.1 GCA_022571615.1 Acidobacteriota bacterium
CTCGCCCAGCCGCTGCAGCGGTGCGATGTCATCGAGGATCCAGGCGCCGCGACCATGGGTGCCGATCACCAGGTCGTTGTACTGCCGCTGGATCTTGATGTCGCGGACCGAGACGCGAGGCAGATTGAGGCGCAAATCGCGCCATGTCACTCCGGCGTCCCAGGAGGCGTAAATGCCGCGTTCCATGCCCACGTACAGCAGCTCCGGGTTGCGTGGGTCCTCCCGGATGACCTTGGTGTAGTCGTCTTGTGGCAGCCCTGCCGATAGGTTCACGCAGCGGGCGCCGTACTCGTCGCAGCGCCACACGTGGGGCGTGAAATCATCGAGGCGGTGCTGGTCGACGTTGATGTAGGCGCGGCCGGCGACGTGGCGCGAGACATCGATCTTGGAAACCCAGGCCTCGGCCGGAAACCCGGGGAGGTTGTCGTTGATCAAGCTCCAGTGCTCGCCGCCGTCGCGGGTCACCTGGACGTTGCCGTCGTCGGTCCCGACCCAGATCACACCTGCTTGTATCGGCGACTCGCGCACCGTGAGGATGGTGGCGTGGAACTCGGCGGCGGTATTGTCGTTGTAGATCTCACCACCGGAATCGAGCAGCTTGTCGGGCTCTGCGTTGGAGAGGTCCGGGCTGATGATCTGCCAGGAATGACCCTCGTCGGTGCTCTTGAACAGCACGTTGCCGCCCCAATAAACCGTGTCCGGATCGTGCGGGGAAACGTGGATCGGAGCGTCCCAGTTGAAACGATACTTGGCGCGGTACATTCCCTGGCCGGCGGATCCGATCATGCGCGGGTAGGGCTCGATGCTGCGCGTCTGACCCGAACGCGTGTCGGTCACCCGCAGATAGCCACCCTGCGCGTTGGAGTACACCAGGTAGGGCTTGCCCGGAACCGGCACGGCGTAGAAGCCGTCGCCGCCCGAGACCGTGTACCACTCGTCGGGGAGAATGCCGCCGCCGCCGAAGCCGCCGTTGGTGACGAGGCTCGGCCCGCACCAATTGCCGTTATCCTGCAGGCCACCGCACACATAGTACGGGTCGCGGTCGTCGACGAAGATCTGGTAGTACTGCGCCAGCACGATGTTCTTGAGCACGTCCCAATTAGCGCCGGCGTCAAACGACAGCTGGAAACCGCCGTCGCTACCGCTGATCAGGCGCTCGGAGTCCTCGGGGTCGATCCAGAACGCCTGATGGTCACCGTGCACGCCGTTGGCAATGCGGTTGAACGTGCGCCCGCCATCGGTGGACTTGCTGAGGCGTCCGGACAGCGAGTACAGAACCTCGGGGTTGCTCGGATCAACCCGAATATCGCTGTAGTAGAAGGGGCGGAAGTTGATGTTGCGATCATCGCTGACCATGCGCCAACTCTCGCCCCAGTCGTCGGAGCGGAACAGCGTCCCCTTCGTCGGCGTCTCGGTGACGACAAACACGGTCTTGGGTTGGCTCTGGGCCACCGCCACCCCGATCCGCGCCATCGGTTCGTCGACCACGGGCATCTTGTGCCAGCTCTCGCCGCCGTCCACGGTGCGGTACAGGGCCGTTTCCCGAGCCCCGTCGTCGAAGCGCCAGGGCTGCCGTCGGAAGGTCCACATGCCGGCGTACAGGATCCTCGGATTGGACAGGTCGATGTCCAGGTCCGAGCAGCCGGTATCGGGATCGATGTACAGGACCTTGTCCCAGGTGGCGCCGCCATCGGTGGTGCGGAACACACCGCGCTCCTCGTTCGGTCCCCACTCGTGGCCGAGCGCACAGACATAGGCGACATCCGGATCCTCAGGGTGAACACGGATGCGTTTGATGCGCTCGCTATCACGCAGCCCCCGGTGTTGCCAGGTCCGACCGCCGTCGGTCGAGCGATACACACCCAGGCCGTAGGAGACGCTATTGCGCGGATCTCCCTCGCCCGAGCCCAGGTACAGGACGTTGTGGTCGGAGGGCGCCAGGGCCACAGCGCCGACGGAGTAGGCTTCCTCGTCCTGGAACTGGCCCTCGAACGTGGTGCCACCGTTGATCGTCTTCCACAGGCCGCCGTCGGCGCCGGCCACCCAGAAGGTGGTCGGATCGCCGGGGATTCCAAGCACGTCGGTGACGCGGCCGCCCATGTTGGCGGGGCCTATGGAGCGCCATGCAAGGCCGGCAAGTGGATCGGCAGGGGGAGGATCGTCCTGTGCTGCGGCCGATGGGCCGCCCCCCAGCAGCAAGGTCACGACGAGGACAGGAGCCGAGAACGAGCGCCATCGCTTCACTGGTACCTCCGGGTCATCAGTGGCTGGCGGCACCCACAGCGGGGTACCGCGGTTCGCGCCCTGTCGTCCTGCGGGGTGTGGCGGCTGGCCACGGGCGAGCAGGCGAAGCTGCCCGCTAGTGTTTCCCAGGACGCGGGCTGGAACAAGCCTGCGCAGTGGCCGCAAACGACGGGCACACCTCTTGCGCACAGGGGCGTGCGCTCGTTACTCTTCGCTTAGTCTCAGCGACGCGGTGCGCGTCGTCGCGACAAGAGTAACGACTGCTCAAGGAGGTCGTCGTGATCAAGAATGTTTTCGTTCGGGCGCCCCGGCTGCTTCTCGTGTTTCTCATTTGTGCGGCCTTCGGTTCGGCGCAGGCTGCTCAAGAGACCGCAGCCGCGGATGACTTCGAAGCTGTGGCGGAGCAGATTTCACGCCTCGAGCAGTTGGCGCTGTCCAGGTTGCGTGGAGGGGCGGGTATCGACAACGACACCGCCGAGCGGTTCAGCGACATCGTCAAGACTCTCGATGAGCTCCAGAAACGCCGAGCAGGACAGGGGGCACTCGTCTCGCTGGAGGAAATCGAGAGCCTGATGGATCGAATCGCTGAGCTGCGGCTGGAGATGCGCAGATCGACCGGGTCCCGCAGGTCTAGCCGGAGTCGGCGCACGCCCGAGGACAACGACGACAGCGCTCGGTCCTCGGCCCGGTCGTCCGCGTCGACACCGGAGGAGGTAACGGGCGTCGAGCCCCCCGTGCCGGACGGACCGATCGTGGTTCCGGCCAAGACCAAGCTCACCGTCCAACTGCGATCCTGGCTCTCCTCCAAGGACGCCGAGAAGGGCGAGATCTTCTACGCTCGCGTCGACGAGGATGTCACCGATCTTCAAGATCGTGTGCTGATCCCGGAGCGAACTCTCTTCGAGGGACACGTGGTTGAGGCGAAAGGCGCTGGCATGTTCGGCTCGGCCGGCAAGCTCGTTCTCCGCCTGGACAAGTTGCTGGGCCCTGACGAGCAGAGCATCCCGGCTGCGGCACGTGTCGTAGGACTGAGCCGCGGCAAGGACATCACCGGTCGCAGACGTGGCAGTGCCGGAGGGCTCGCAGGCGAGGTTGCGGGAGAGGCCGTCGAGGACAACCTTCTAGACTCGGGCGACCCGAAGAAGGCAGCCGTGGGTGGGGGCGTGGACCTGGCGCTCGGCAAGGGCAGCGACGTGTTCCTCCGCGCCGGCACGAAGCTCCTGGTGGAGCTAGACCAGGAGGTCTTGATCCCCTGGAAGTGGCCTGAGCCGAGCAATTCGCGACGCGGAAGGCGCCGATAGCTGCTGAGGTGGAGCGCCCTCATCACCGCCGACACTCCCGAGCGGACCCTGTTCTGGCCCCTCAGGACTCCGCGGTGACCCTGTGTAGCTCCTCCATCGACGTCAGGCCTGCAGCGACCTTTAAGAGCCCGTCCTCGAACAGAGACTTCATTCCTTGGTCCCGCGCCAGCTTCCGGATCGCAGCTGGCGAAGCACCTTCGGATACAAGACGCTCCATCTCGTCTTGCACGACCAGCACTTCGTACAACCCCGATCGTCCTTTGTAGCCCGTTTCGTGGCAGGCAGGACAGCCATCGCCCGTCGTGTGGATCCTCTCGGGAACCGAGATCTTCGCCTGGCGGAAAGCTTCTCTCGCGGCGCTGTCGACCTCGGCTGCACACCGGCATTCCCTGCAGAGCTTGCGGACGAGCCGCTGGGCGATGATCATACGGAGGGCGGCGGCGATCAGGTAGGGTTGCAGCGCGCCGAGCCAGGTCACCGGGCCGACCATGTAGAGGGTGTCCTCGGGCTCGAAGCCGGCGAAGCTCTCCTGCCTGACCAGATCGTGGCCGAAACGCTCCTCGATATAGAAACGCCCGGCGAAGAT
>JACZXM010000328.1:0-1995 GCA_022571615.1 Acidobacteriota bacterium
CGATCCGAGGGACCTGAGCGTCGCACTGAACAGGGTCACCGATCAGACCGACGGTGAGTACGACGAGGCCGGCTCGATACGTGACAAGAAGAAGGCCGACTTCGTCGGCCTCTACACTGTCGGCGACGGCACCGGCTTCGGCTCCTGTGGGCTGGGATGGCGGCCCTTCGCGTACTCAGCAAGCAACGACCGCTTCGCGTATCATGCCGTGCGCGAGGACTGCAATGTGGTGGGCGGCGGTAAGACCGGTGCCCACGAGTGGTTGCACAATATGGGAGGCTGTCACCCGAATGCCGCCGGTGACAGCTGCTTCAACGGCCCGAACCCCACCGGCTCCGCGCATGGCTTCATCGTGACCGGGGTGCTTTCCGTCGGTGTGGCTCACACCACTCTTGGTACCGGCGCCATCTGCACCCGCTGCGCGAATCTGTTGACCGTCTCGGGCCGCAAGAAGTTCAAGGGGGACAAGGTCAAGGACAAGGTCTCGGACATCGCCAAGTTGATCAATAACGGCGCGGACATCTACTTCCGCTACCGCTGATCCTTACCCTGGCTCCGCCCGGGGCAGCGAGCTACGGCTCGATCTGTTCGACGACGTCACCCTGGTGGCGACGCCCACGCGCATCCGCCGGTCGGACAACGAGGTCTCCTGGAGCGGTCACCTCGTCGGCCAGCCGCTCTCCTGGGTCAAGTTTGAGAAGGTGATCTTCGGTCGCATCAACCTTGCGGTGATGGATCGGTGTCTGTATTGTAGTCGGTGTCAGGAAACTAGACAGCGAGAGAAAATCATGAGTAAGGCAACGTTTCTGGGAGAGTTCGAGCACCTCGTGCTCCTGGCGGTGATGCAGCTAGGCGAAGAGGCCCACGCCATCAGGGTCAGGGAACAGATAGCGGGACGCGCCGACCGACGCGTCGCGCGCGGGGCGCTCTACGGCACGCTCACGCGGCTGCAAGAGAAGGGGTTCCTCGACTGGCAGGTCGAGGACAGCACGCCGGAGCGGGGCGGCATCCCGCGTCGCCGCTTCCAGATAACCGAGACTGGACTCATGGCCCTGCGGCGCTCGCAGCGCGCGATCACCAACCTCTCGGAGGGGTTGGCGAGGGCCCTCGAAAGCTGATGCCCGGGAAGTCGACCCGGACATGGGCCTCAGGAGCCACGGCTGTGGCGCGAAGCCTGATCGGAACATCATGACAGGACCCACGATATCTTCCCCCCCGCGCATGGTCGAGCGTTGGCTGCGCCGGCGACTTTCTGCCTCCGGCGTGGGCGACTTCGTCATCGGTGATCTGCGCGAGGAGTTCGCTCTCGAGCGCCGACAGTGCTCGGGCCTCACCGCCCGCCTCTGGTACTGCGGACAGGCTTTGCGCCTCGCCCTTTCTCGTGACGCGCGTCCGCTCCGCCGGCCGCCGCTACGCCACCCCGAATCTCCCCGACTCGGACCTGTCGAGATGTTGGTTTCGATTCTGCAAGACATTCGCTACGGTTTCCGTTCGCTGCTCAAGAGCCCTGTATTCGCGCTCGCGGCGGTGCTGACGATCGCGCTCGGCATCGGTGCCAACGCCGCGATCTTCAGCATGGTCAACGCCGTGCTCTTGCGACCGCTGCCCTACCCCGAGCCCGCGCAGCTCGTGCGTATCTACTCGGCCTACCCGGAGCGCGACATCTCGCGCGGCACGGTATCGCCGCACGACTTCCGCGACTGGCGTGATCAGGGCAAATCGTTCTCACAGATGACGGCCTTCCCGGTTATCTCGATGGGAGGCTTCGTGCTGACAGGCAACGATCGGCCCGAGCGAATACTTGCTCATTACGTCGAGGAAGGCTTCTTCGAGACGCTCGCCGTCGCCCCTGTGCTCGGTCGCGCGATCACGCTGGCGGATCACGCAGAGGGTGACAACACCGTGGCAGTGCTCTCCTACAGCACTTGGCAAGCGCGCTTCGGCGGCGAGCCGGTCTTCGCTCTTGCCGCCTACAACGCCGGCAAGGGACGCATC
>JACZXM010000328.1:2005-4110 GCA_022571615.1 Acidobacteriota bacterium
GGGCCAGGTCCGCCCCTTCGTCTACCTCCAGCTCGGCCAACAGAGCGGCCAACCGCTCATGAGGATCCATGAGCGGCAGCGTCGCGCAGCCGTTCCCGGGCTACCACCCCATTTGTGGTGCTAGTCTCTGCCCATGCGTTGGTACGGCGTGTGCGCGCTCTGCGCGATGATCTGCGGCTGCACGGTCGATCAGCAACCGGCGCCGGGCATCACCGAGCCGCCCGCGAGCTTCGACTACCCGTCAGCGGAGGGCGAGATCTGGGTACCGCTGTCGGTTATTCCCGAGAGTGGCGTGCCGCGGCGGCGCGCCGTTCGCTTCCTCAATGTCGTCGGCCGACTGGCTCCGGGAGTGACCAGGGAGGGCGCACGGGCCGACCTGAGCACCGTCGCGAAGCGTCTGGCCGCCGAGTATCCGGACAGCAACGATCAACTCACGGAAGTGAGCATCGTTCCGTTACACGATCAGGTGACGGGCGATGCCCGCACGGGTCTGCTCACTCTGCTCGGCGCGGTCGGCGTCGTGCTGCTGATCTGCTGCGCCAACGTCGCCAACCTCATGTTGGTCCGGGCTCAGGGACGGACCCGCGAATTCGCAGTGCGTGCGGCGCTGGGAGCCGGACGCGGCAGGCTGGCGCGCCAGCTTCTGACGGAGTCGGTTTTACTCGCGGCGATCGGCGGACTTACCGGTCTGCTGCTCGGCAGCTTCGCGATCAGCGCGCTCGTCGCCGTGGCCCCTAGCGGGGTACCTCGCCTGGCCGAGGTCGGCATTGATCCCACGGTCGTCGCTTTCTCACTCGCCGCGTCACTGCTCACGGGACTGGTCTTCGGGCTCGCGCCGGCATGGCGAGCCTGGCGCGGTGATCTGCAGAGCGAACTCAGGCTGGCTGGCGGTAGTGGTGCCCAGACTCAAGGGCGGGTTCGGATGCGTGGCCTCTTGATTGTCGCCGAGGTGGCAATGGTCGTCGTTCTGGTGATCGGTGCCGGCCTGTTGCTGCGCAGTTTGAACGAGCTCCTCCAGGTCGAACCCGGCTTCGACGGCGAGCGCACCGTGGCAATGCAGGTCGCGGCACCATCCTACAAACTCGAGAGCTCGGCGGAGATCAGCCAGTTCTTCAGCGACCTCCTGCAGAGTGTCCGCGATGTACCGGGTGTCGAAGTAGCTGGGCTCATTCGTCCGATGCCGCTCACGCCGGACACGTTTCAGGGCGAGGACCTCCATTTCAGCATTGTGGGCCAGGCGGCGCCTCCGCAGGGACAGGAACCGAAAGTCTTCCTGCGTTGGGCCTCCGATGACGCCTTTGCAGCAATGGGGATCCCACTACTGGCCGGCCGTGACTTCGACGAGCACGACAATCGCGAAGCTGGCGAGCTGCGCGGCATCATCAACCAGGCGATGGCCGACCGGCACTTCCCGAACGGTGATGCCGTCGGCAGTCGTCTGAGCGCCGGCGGCGGCGAGCTCGCCATCATCGGCGTGGTCGGCAACGTGACCCAGGCAAGCCTCGACGAGGAGGTCGTCAACGTCGTGTACACGCCGGTCGCGCAAATGACGCGCTCCGGAATGACCTTGGTGGTGCGCACTCGTGCCGAGCCCACGGGTCTGCAGCCAGCCTTGAACGACGCCATCTGGGCGGTGAACCCGGATCAGACCATCGAGAACGTTGTGACCCTCGACGCGCTAGTCCATGCGTCGGTCTCCGAACCCCGCTTCTCCGCCATGCTGGTAGCTCTATTCGCTGGCCTCGCGTTGACGCTCGCCGCGATCGGCATCTACGGGGTGGTGGCCAACTCCGTGGCACAGCGGAGTCGTGAGATCGGCATTCGCATGGCCCTCGGCGCTTGCGGCACCGACGTGGCCCGCTCGGTGGTAGGCCAGGGGATGGTCTGGGTCGGCACCGGCATCGTTGTCGGCCTGCTGATCGCCATGCGTCGCGTGTCGCGACCTTGCTGCGGTGCGAGGTGCTGGCGGCCTGGTGCGGTTGCGGTGTAGTCAGCGCGCCAGCCCTCTCACCGGCTCTGAGAAGTCTCATTTGTGGACCGGCATCAATTTAGCCCTTGTCGGTGCCTCCCAAATGACCTCTCCGCGTGAATCATAGAGCTGCAGA
>JACZXM010000329.1 GCA_022571615.1 Acidobacteriota bacterium
ACCGGCTCCAGCAGGGCCATCAGGCCGTCGACCGCGGTGTCGACCTGTTCCTCGTAGAAATCGGCAATCTTGGAGAGCATGGTGTCGAGTGCGCCGGTCTCTTCACCCACTGCAATCATCTGCGTCACCATGGGCGGGAACACCCCGGTCGCTTTCAGCGGCCCGGCCAGCGAGCGGCCGGCTTCGATGCTCTTGCGCGTCTGCAGCACGGAGTCCTTGATCACCCGGTTGCCGGCGGTGTTGGCGGTGATACCGAGCGCTTCGAGTATCGGTACGCCCGAGGACACCAAGGTCGAGAGCGTACGGCAGAAGCGTGCCACGGCGATCTTGCGCAGCAGAAGTCCGACGACCGGCATCTTGAGCACGATCGAGTCGACGATCTTCTCGCCACTGTCGGTTTTGTAGTAGGCCTTGAAAGCGAAAAACCCGGCGATCAGACCGACCGCAATGAAGGGCGTGTAGGCAGCGATAAAATTGGAGGCGAAGACCACGATTCGCGTCGGCAGCGGAAGTTGCGCCCCGAGCCCTGCGAACAGCGAGGCGAACGTCGGAATGACCTTCCACAGGATGATCATCACGACCGTGCAGGCGACGGTGATGATCACCGCCGGATAAATCGACGCCGACTTGACCGCGGCCTTGAGCTTGACGGACTTCTCGATGTACGTGGAAAGACGTCGCAGGATGATGTCGAGGATACCGCCCGCCTCGCCCGCCGCGATCATGTTGCAGTACAGGTCGGGGAACACCCGCGGATGCTGTGCCAGGGATTCGGCCAGGTTGGCGCCGCCCTCCATCTCGTTGCGGACGTGCGCCAGGATCTCGCCCAGGTGCTTGTTGTCGGACTGCTTGGACAGGATGTCGAGACACTGCACGAGCGGTAGCCCGGCATCAATCATGACCGAGAACTGCCGCGTGAAGACCGCCACCTCCTCTTGGGTGACTTTCTTCCTGTTGTTGACCGATAGGAACGGCAACGCGAAGCTGTGGTGCTTGTCGACCGGCTTCACGTTGGTAACACGGATTCGCTTCCGGCGCAGCAGCCGAGAGACTTCCTCGGCGGACCCCGCCGCGATCGTGCCGCTGGCCTGCTTGCCGTCGCGCCCGATCCCCTTGTACGCGTACTTCGCCATCGCCTATCTCTTGCCCCCTGCCGCTCGTCGCCTTCGCCGCTCGCGGCCGTCCTCTTGGCCCCGCTCCTGCATCCGCTTCAGACCGGAGCGCTGGGCGGTCTCCCGATCCATCCTCGTGCGACCACGAGCTGCCTGCTCGAGCCGCTCGAGTATGGTCGAGAGCTCCGCTCTGTCGCCGGCAACGTTGAGCGCGACGTCGGGTTCGATCTTGCTTTCCATCACCAGCCGAGCCAGATCCTGGTTGAATGTCTTCATGCCGTGCTCGGCCTGACCGGATTGCATCGCCGAATAGATCTGGTGGATCTTGGACTCGCGGATCAGGTTCCGGATGGCAACGTTGGGAATCAGGATCTCTTGCACCAGTACCCGCCCCTTGCCGGAAGCATGTGGCAGCAGTGCTTGTGAGATCACCGCCACCAGCACGAACGAAAGCTGGGTGCGGATCTGGGACTGCTGCCCCTGCGGGAAGATGTTGATGATCCGGTTTATGGTCTGCACCGCGGAGTTGGTGTGCAGGGTAGCGAAGGTCAGATGACCCGTTTCGGCGAGCTTGAGCGACAGTTCGGTGCTCTCGAGATCGCGCATCTCACCGATCAGCACGCAGTCCGGATCCTCGCGCAGCGCCGAACGCATGGCGGCGGCAAACGAGTGGGTGTCGGAGTGCAGCTCACGCTGGTTGATGATGCATTCCTTGTGAGTGTGCAGGTACTCGATCGGATCCTCGATGGTGATGATGTGCTGCTCCTTGGTGGAGTTGATCAGGTCGATCATCGCCGCCAAGGTCGTGCTCTTACCCGAACCAGTCGGCCCGGTCACCAACACCAGCCCTCGTGGCTGCTCGCAGATACCCTCGATCACCTCCGGTAACCCGAGCTCCTCGCAGCTCGGGATGCGCCACGGGATGAAGCGCAGAGCGCCCGCGACGCTGCCGCGTTGCGTGAACACATTGGCACGGAACCGCGCCAGGTCTTTGATGCCGAACGAGAAATCGACCTCGAGGTTCTCCTCGAGCTTGGCTTTCTGATCGTCGGTCATGACCGAGTACAGAAGCGACTGTGTAGCGCGATCGTCCAGGGGGGAGTAGTCCATCGACCTCAGCGTGCCGTCGATGCGGATCTTGGGCGGCACCCCAGTGGTGATGTGAAGGTCCGAGGCCCCCAGCTCGATCATTTGCTCGAGCAGCTGGGCCAGATCTTCCACCGCTACTCCCTCGGCACCGGCAGCCGATTGCATGTGGCCCTCGGGGGGCGCGCCGGAGCTCGTCGCGGAACCCAATCCCCGGGCACCGCGACTCTCCGTGTCGTTCCGCCCAGCGCCAGCATTGGCCTTGGTAGGAGTGCTGAGCGCTTCGGCGTCGATCAGCGGGCCCGTGCGCGGTCGTGCCACCGGATGTCGACGCGGCGCGCCCGGGGGGCTCGCCGGCTCCGTGGCGGGGGCACCGCCGCTGCCAGGCGACGCGTTCGCACCCGGCTCCGGCAGTGGCGCCGCCCCGGGAATCGGCTGTGGTTCGCCCGAACGGCGTCCTCCTGGCTGGCCGGCACGGAGTGCTGGACGCTCTCGTGCCTCCGATTCGCATCTCGAACTAGGCTTTGAATACGAAGGATCGGAAGACGACATCGAAAGTCCTCTACAATAATTATGACACTTTAAAAGACTCAGAAACTAATTTATCGCACTTTAAAGTCACTTGTAAATCTCTTTCACTAATATTAATTCTAAATAGTTAATATTAGTTAGTATTAGTCATTCTATCTCGGGGTCGGGCTGGCGCCTCGAGCGACGCGCAAGGAGGCGCCACCGTCAGCGTATGCAGACGGTCACCGGGGACCGAAGTCAGATAGCGACTGCCGCAAGCAGCGACGAACCCGCCTGCGCTGAGAACCAGGCGACGGTGCGCTCCAGGCCCTGGTGGAAGGTGACTCGCGGCTCGTAGCCGATGAGCTCGCGCGCTCGGGCGATCGATGCGAGCGAGTCGCGCACGTCGCCCATCCGCGCCGGGGCGAGTTCGGGCTCGATCGTGGTGCCGAGAATCGTGTTGAGCGCCTCCACCACATCGAGCAAGGTATAGCGCTCGCCAACACCGATGTTCATCGCCTGGCCGCCGGCCCGGAACTCCTGCTCGTCATCCACCCCTGCGGCCAGCAAATTGGCCGCAACAGCGTTGTCTATGAACGTGAAGTCACGCGATTGCAATCCGTCGCCGAAGATCGTCGGCGCCTGCCCGGCGAGCATTCGAGTGATGAACTTCGGGATCACCGCGGCATACTCGGAGGCCGGATCCTGCCGTGGACCGAAGATGTTGAAGTAGCGAAGAGCGACGGTCTCGAGGCCATACTCGCGCGCCCACATTCGCAGCAGTTGCTCGTCGACGAGCTTGCTGAGCGCATAGGGGGAGAGCGGCGCCAGGGTCATGTCCTCGTGCTTGGGCAGCGTCGGCGTATCGCCGTACAGCGACGAGGAGCTCGCCATGACGACACGCTGGACGCCTGTGCTCCGGCACACTTCCAGCAGCTGGGCTGTGCCCTCGATGTTGGCCCGCAGCGTCGCCGTTGGCTGTGCGAACGAGCGCGGCACCGAAGCGATCGCGGCTTCATGAAAGACGGCTGCCGCGCCTTGGAGCGCAGCCGTCATCGCCTTGCGGTCCAGGATATCGGCCTGCACGAAGGTGAGCTCGCCGGGATCCTCGGATCGTACGTCGGACTGTGCGCCCCGGAGGTTCTCTCGCTTGCCGGAGAACAGATTATCCACCACCACCACCTCGTGCCCGCGCTCCAGGAGCGCGGCGGTGATGTGCGAGCCGATGAACCCCGCGCCACCCGTGACCACATACCTCATAGCGCCGTCTCCCGCAGCACTTCCTCGACCGAGGTGATCCCCTGCCAGATCTTCACCAATCCGGACTCGCGCAGAGTGATCATACCGTCCTCGCAGGCTCGTGCCCGCAACTCCTGGTT
>JACZXM010000330.1 GCA_022571615.1 Acidobacteriota bacterium
GTAGACCGCCTGCCAGCGCGGTCCGATGCGCTCCCACGTAAGCTCCTCGACCGTGACGCGCCCCTGGCGCGCAAGGCGGGCCGCCATGTCGGGATCCTCGATCAGCCGTACCGCTTGTGCCCCCAACCGCTCCCAATCGCCCACCGGAGCAAGCAGGCCGTTGACGCCATCCCGCACCAGCCACGGGATGCCTCCCGCATCGGTGCTCACGACCGGCACACCGGCCGCGAACGCCTCCAGGATCGAACCCGGTAGGTTGTCGACGCGCGAGCTGTTGATGAGGATCTGCGCGCGCGCCAACAGCTCCGGCATCCGTTCGTTGGGAACATTGCCGAGAAACTCAACTGCCGCGCCAATTCCCAGCTCGGCTGCCAGCCGGCGCAGCTCGTCGAGCTGCGGACCATCACCGGCGATCAGCAACCGCGCGCCCGGAAGCCGACGCACCACCGCAGCGAATGCGCGCACACTCGTGGCGATGTCATAAACGGGCAGCAGGTTGCGACAAGACAGCACGATTGGATCGCCTCCAGGGCGCTCACGAAAGGGAAAGGCGGCCAGATCGGTCGGGTTGCCGATGACCTCCGCCGGATAGCCCAGGCGGCCGAACACCTCCCGCAGGTACTCGGACGGAACCACCAGCCGTCCGACCCGAGCCAGCGTCCAGGCAACCAGTCGCGGATGGCGCTGCGCGAAGCTCTCGGCCGCGCCGCCGTGATAGTGCAGCACGACCCCGCGCTCCCAGACGCGAGCCAGGATGACCGCAGGCACGACGAACAGCAGGAAGCTGAGCCCGGAGCAGGCAAACACGTGCGCCACCTCAACACTCCGCAACCGCCGGCAGTCCCACACAAACCGCGACCAGCGCAGCAGCCCTCGCAGGTACCGGACGCGGGCCAGCCAGCCCGGTAGCCGCGGGTTGGTGCGGATCACGACCACCTCGACGCCCTCCGCACAAAGGCGCCGCCGCAGCTGTTGAGCCTGGACCGTCATCCCCGCCGCCGGTGGCGGGTACTCGGCGACCAGCGCCAACCGGCCGCTGAACCGCCCTCCGGCGGCCGGGCTCTCGGCCGCTGTGTGGGCGTCCATCAGGCCGCCCGGCGCGCAGGGCGCCGCTCCAGCCGCGCCGAGACTGACTCGATCGACTCACCGAGGAAGAAGAGACGGCCGAAGATCTCGGTGGCAAACAGGTTCCAGCGCTCATCACCCGGGAGCTGTGCGAGCGTGGCGCTCATCTGCGGGTGCCCCATCCCGAGCGCATTCTCCAGGAAACCGTTGCGGAAGAAGCAGGGGCCAATGCTGAGATAGGTCTCCGGCGTCACCGGGAAACCGAGCTTCTTGCGCCGTACGATCTCGCGCGGCAACAGATGCTCCGCGGCAGCCCGCACCACCGCCTTGTTACGTTTCATCGGATGACCGCGCAGGAGCTCGAGCAGGGTGTAGGGATGCTTGTGGCGCAACGGTAGGTTGAGGCCGAACAGCACCACGTCGTTCTCCAGGAATGGAATGCGGCTCTCCAGGCCATGCATCATGCCCATGCGATCGTTGCGCTGGAGCAGTGAGTTCAGGTGGGCTTTCAGATACAGCGTGTTGATCACCAGGGCCGACCGCTCCACCGGGTCGTCGATGAACCCGTAGGCCTGCTCCGCCGCTCGCACCCAGGCGGCTTGGCCACCGCGCGAGGACAACACGTCGATCAGGCGGTGGCCGAGAACGGGCAGAATCAAGCTCCGCAACGGCCCCAGCACGCGCCCGCCACGATCCATGAGCGCTCTCAGACGCGACCGCAGGATGCGCTTACAAGCGTGACCGTAGCCGATGAACAGCTCGTCGGACCCCTCTCCGGTCAGCAGCACCTTGATCCCGTCCTGGCCTGCGCGCTGGGAGACGACCTGGAAGGGCACGTCGTTGGGGTGGTAGGCCGACGGCGCCTCGTGAAACCAGGTGGTGCGCACGAGCTGATCGACATACTCGTCGCCGTCCATCTGTGCCACCACCAGCGACATCTCCAGGTGCTCGGCAACCTGGCGTGCGAACGCGGCCTCGCTCTGGGGGCCCACCACCTCAGCGTGATACAGCCACATGTCCGGGCGCTGGTCCTTGGCCAGAGCGCAGATCAGCGAGGAGTCGATACCGCCGCTCGCCAGCGTCGCCAGCGGCGCGTCGGAAACGGAATGGATCGCTACGCTGTGGCGCATCAGCTGCTGGAAGCGAGCCGTCATTTCGGCGAAGCTGGCGCTCTCGTAGCTCCGGTACAGCTTCTCGTGAATGTTGTCGAACACGTCGAAATAGCGCTCCTGCACCGGCTCGTCCCGTCCCCGGCCCAGACGCACGAAGTGACCCGGCTGCAGCGCCTCGATGCCGTGGAACGCGGTGTAAGGTTCCCAGTTCGTACCTCCGTCCAGGATCTCGAAGAGCGAGGTCATGTCGGGCGCCGGCGTCCGCGAACAGCCGGCCAGCAGCGCCTTGATCTCGGAGGCGAACAGCAAACGGTCGGTGTCGCGGCAAATGAATAGCGGCTTGATGCCCATCCTGTCGCGCGCCAGCCATAGCTCCTGGGCGCGAGCGTCCCAGTAGGCGAACGCGAACATGCCGTTGAGGCGCTCCAGGGTGGCGCGAACGCCCCAGTGCCGGCAGGCGGCCAGCAGGACCTCGGTGTCGCCGGTGGAGCGGAACTCCAGACCCGCCTCCTCGGTGAGCTCGTCGCGCAGCTGCTGGAAGTTGTAGATCTCGCCGTTGTAGCACAGGCAGGCGCTCCGATCCGGAGTCCACATCGGCTGGCTGGCCATCTCTGACAGATCGAGGATCGCCAGTCGGGTGTGGACCAGGCCCAGCCGGCCCTCCTGCATCGTTCCCTCGCCGTCGGGTCCGCGGTGAGCGATCTGCCGTCGCAGGGTATCGAGCAGGCGCCGCGGGATCGGCGCGCCGGAGGCGCTGTAGGCGCCCGCTATTCCGCACATCGCTTGCCTCTTTCTCCCAGCGGCTCGAGCCGCGCTCTGCCCCATCGGCCTACGTTGACGCGATTACCAGTCCAATCCTGCATCGATGCCAGCGTCGCAAACCCCAGGCCAGTGGCGCGCAGCGCCTCGATCACACCGGGCAGCGCTTCGGCGGTCCAAGCGTAGTCCTCGTGCAGCAGCACGATGTCCCCCGCCCGCACGCGCGCCGGCGCCAATCGCTGGGCCACGATCGCCGCCGAGGTTCGTCGCTTGGAGTCGTGGCTATCGAGACTCCACAGCACGACGCGGAAGCCTTCACGCCGCAAGCCCGAGAGCGCTCGCAGCCCCAGCGCGCCGAACGGTGGGCGAAACAAGCGCGGCGTAACGGTGCCGACGATCTGCTCAAGCACGTTCTGGCAGCGCAGGACATCCTCGATGTAGCGCCGGCCGGGTGCCTCGCGCGGTGAGCTGTGGGTGTACCCGTGGTTGGCCACCATGTGTCCGTCGGCCAGCATCTGTCGCACCAGCTCGGGTGACCGCTCACACCGTTGTCCGATCAGGAAGAACGTCGTCTGCGCCCGCTGGCGTCGCAGGATCTCGAGCAGCTCGGGTGTGCGCTCCGGGTCGGGTCCGTCATCGAATGTCAGGTATACGTGCCCCGCCGCCGCCTCGCCCCGATGGACGATAAGGCCGGGAAAGGCCCGCTGCACCAGGGGCCCGATCAAGAGCCGCGCTCTCATATCCGCCCCGCGCTGACCGATGAGACGACGAACCGCCGCTTGCCGGACTGCGGCACCTGGATTTTGCGGTCGGTGACGATCGACACTCGCGCCTGGCCGGCGACCATTACCTCGATCGCCTCGGCGATGTAGCGCCGCGTGTCCTGGGTGAACCCGTCACCCGTCTCCATGATCACCTCCAGCTCATCGATCGAGTGCTGCCGAATCTGGTAGGCGCAGATGCCGGGCTTGTCGCTGAAGAGGGTGGCGAAATTGGGGGCGGTGAGAACCCGGTCCCGGAGCACCACGACATCGGCGATCCGGCCCTCGAGCCGCTGCAGCCGCGGCAAGCGGACGCCGCAGGCGCAGTCCCCGGGCTGCCCCATCACCGCGAGATCGCCGATCTCATAACGGATGAACG
>JACZXM010000331.1 GCA_022571615.1 Acidobacteriota bacterium
TGAGCACCCGGCACTGAACATCCGGCACTGAACATCCGGGCCAGTGGCGCACCTTCTAGGGTTCCCGTTCAGGCGGTGGACTATTCTGATTCTCGATATTGTACGTATCTCACGTTCTTGCGGTTACGCACCTGCTCCAGGAAGAAGTTTTTGACGGCGTGCTTTAAATAGTGCTCCCAATTGCCGTCTACACCCCTGAGACGGGGAAGCACGTTCGTCGCGAGATGGATGACCGCTTCTTGCCGCAAGTCGTCGACGTCTTTATCGTCGAAGTTCCGCTTGATGAGGTCGAGGTACGCGGGCGTCTTCTGGTCCAGCGCGAGAGCGCACGTGCTGATTGGGTACGCCAGGGCAAGCTGATCGCGCACTGACCCCGGCGAAACAGGGACCCCTCAGCCCGTGAGCGCGCGAAGCATGGCAGCGGCCTTGGCATGTTCACGGTCCTCGGCCAAATCGGCCGGCGTTTTTCCATCCTCCATCGCCACCGCGTGGGCGCCTCGCTCCACTAGCAACTCGATCAACTCGATGTCTCCCCGCGCCGCGGCCACATGCAACGGCGTGATGCCCCCTTCGCCGGTGGCGTCGATCGGGGCTCCGGCGGCCAGAAGGGCCTCGACGATGCCAACACTGGGTCGGCCCGCCAGAGCCGCGTGCAGCGGCGTATTGCAGGTATCGTTGGCCGACAGCAGATCGACCTCGGCACCGAGCCCGAGCAACAGACGTAGCGTTGATTCGTGCCCCATGAACCCTGCCAGATGGAGCGGGGTCCAGCCGTCGGCACCGAGGCCGAGGACCTGTTGCGGATCGGTGTCGGCCAGCTGCCGCAGTCGATCATCGTCACCGAGGGCGGCGGCCTCGCAGCCGTCCAACTCGGGGTCGTTGGCCAGCAGTACGCCAAGCGCAGCGTCGGCGCCGCAGTACGCTGCCATCAGGACCGCCGTGCTCCCCGTTTCCGTGCGCTTCCCTATTAGCTCCGGCTGCTTGCTGACGATCTCACGCACCGCGTCGGCCTGATCGTCCCGCACCGCCGCGAGCAGATCCTCGAGACTAGCCATGATTCCTCCCGTCGCGTACCCTAGATATCATTAGCATCACTAATTATTAGCTATACTAACTAAGCTGGGCCGATGGTGCAACAGATCGTTCCCTCACACCGCTCGACGCTGGATCTGGCCGATCGCCTGCACTCGAGCGCGATTCACCTGCTGCGCTGGCTGCGAGAGGTCGATGCTGACAGCCCGGCAACCGGGACCCAGCTGTCGGCCCTGTCGGTGATCGTGTTCAAGGGGCCACTCTCGCTCAAGACACTGGCCGAGGCGGAACAGGTCCGACCGCCGAGCATGAGTCGCCTGGTGGGAGCCCTCGAAGCCAAGGGACTCGTGCGCCGAACCGAGGATCCGGACGATCGGCGCGCGGTGAGCATTCATGCTACCCGCAAAGGCGAGCGTGTGCTCGGCAACGGAAGGAAACGGCGCCTGGAGCGGCTCGCCGGGGAACTACAGCGACTCGATCCCGAGGCGCGCGCCACGCTCGCCGGAGCTGTGACAGAGCTCGACCGGCTGATCCCTCGACGCTGAGCGATGCTAAACCTGCTGTTCGATCTCGACGGAACGCTGGTCGACTCCGGAGACGGAATCACACGCTGCCTTGCCCACGCGCTCGAGAGCGTCGGCTACCAGCCGCCGCCAAGACTGCAGTTGGAACGTTTCATCGGTCCATCTCTGCAGGATTCCCTGGCCATCCTTCTCGAGACCGACGACAGCGGGTTGCTGGACGCTTCGGTCAACGCCTATCGCGAGCGCTATTCCGAGATCGGTTGGAACGAGAGCGTGGTGTACCCGGGAGCCCACGAGTGCCTGAGCGCGCTGCGCTCGCAGGGACTGCGGCTGGTCCTGGCCACCTCCAAGCCCGAGGTCTACGCCACCCGAATCGTCGATGCCTTCGGTCTGGCGCGCCATTTCGATGCCCTGTACGGGTCCGAGCTCAGCGGCGAACGCGCGCACAAGCCGGCGTTGCTCGCGCATTTGCTCGCAAGCGAAGGCATCGACGCT
Source organism: Acidobacteriota bacterium (assembly GCA_022571615.1). Classification (GTDB taxonomy): domain Bacteria; phylum Acidobacteriota; class UBA890; order UBA890; family WLXD01; genus JACZXM01. The sequence continues at coordinate 2,052 of JACZXM010000331.1, forward strand.
GGCGCGAGCCTCATGATCGGCGACCGAGAACACGATGTTCGCGGCGCAAGGGCCAATCGAATCCGTGCCATCGCGGTCAGCTGGGGGTACGGTGATCGGCTCGAGCTGGAGCGATCCGACCCGGAGCTCATCGTTGACTCGTTCGCTGACCTCCGAGCAGCCGTGAACACGCTGACGAGCGGGTCCCAGCCCGGCCCCTAGAAGCAAGCCGTGGTCGAAGCGTTACCATCACAACCTCGCCATGGCCTGCCATACGCCAACCCAGGTGAGTCAAGTGAGCCAACTCCTACGTCGCCTCGGACGCGCTACCGGGTTCGCCGGTGGCACCGTTGCCATCGCGCTGTGGGGGCGGTTCGTGGGCGACATCGTGAATCGTCCCGAGGGAGGCGGTAGCCCGGCGCTCGCGGCGGCGATGGTGCTGTTGGCCGTGCTGGCGATCCTGTCGGCGTGGTTCGATCGGCCGGGCGCTCTGCTGGTGGTGTTCGTGATGTCGTTCGTGCCGGTCGGGCTGTACCTGCTCGGAACTCCCAGCCTGTACACCGGCATCGGGTTGGCGAATTTGCTGTATCTGCTCTCGGCCGCTCTGCTACTGCTGTCGCGATGGCTTGGCCGCGCCCGGACCGGCACCCCGTGACACGAGTGGAGCGGTTCCGAGCCGCGCGGCGCGACCCCGAGCTCGCCGTGCTGGAGGGCTTTCACGCCCTCAAACACGCGCTGCGCTTCGACGCCGAGTTGTTGGAGATCGTGGTCGCACAGGACGGCCCGGCGCTGCGGCTAGGATGCGAGCTGGCGCCCGACGTGCTCGAGCGTTTGAGCTGCGCCCGAACGCTCCCCTGGCACGAGTATGCTGAGCTCGCTCCGCTACCCCACCCTACCGGTGCCATCGGTATCGCGAGACGACGGCAGGCGACGCCGGCCGAGGTGCTCGGTGTTCCCGGCACCCAACCGCTGGTGCTTCTGGAGTCTCCGGCTCACCTGGGCAACCTTGGTGCCGCGGTGCGCGTGGCCGCGGCCGCCGGGGCAGGCGGGGTGCTGGCGACCGGGCCCCACGACCCCTGGCATCCCGAGGCGCTGCGGGCCGCGGCCGGCCTGCACTACGCGCTGCCGGTGGCGTGGGTGGAGTCGCTCGCTCGCGGCACTCGGCCCCTGGTGGCGATCACCCCCGAGGGCGAAGACCTCGGCTCTGCGATTCTGCCGCCGCGAGCCGTCCTCGCCTTCGGAACCGAGCGTTCTGGACTCTCGGAGGAGGTCCTCGCCAGTGCCGATCACCGGATCTCGATTCCCATGATGGCAGGCGTCTCGAGCCTCAACCTTGCCACCGCAGTGGCAGTCGTTCTTTACGCGTGGCGCCTGAGAGACCCCGAAGGCTGCTAACGTCCAGTTCGCCTGATGTTCTAACCCACAGCCGGAGCGAAGAGCATGTTCATTACGCTGCTGCTGGTTACTTTCGTGATATCCCTTGCTGCCTGTGTCCTCGTGGTGCGGCTGTTCAAGGGTTCGATCACCCAGATCTTCGACCGCGTGCTGTTCCCGGCTCTCGCCCTGCTCGCCGTCGGGCTTCCTGCCTCCGGCCAGGAGAAAAGACCCTACGAAGAGGCAATCACGTCGGTGATGCCCGCAGTGATTGCCTGGCGCCACGATATTCACCAGCACCCCGAGCTCTCGAACCGTGAGGAACGAACCGCCGCCAAGGTGGCCGATCATCTCCGGGCGCTGGGCTTGGACGAGGTGCAGACGGGGGTGGCGCACACCGGTGTCGTCGGAACTCTGGTCGGAGGGCTGCCCGGCCCGGTCGTCGCGCTGCGGGCCGACATGGATGCTCTGCCGGTGGTGGAGATGACCGGCGTGCCCTTTGCTTCGACGGCCCGCACCGAGTACAACGGCCAACAGGTCGGCGTCATGCACGCTTGCGGACACGCCGCCCATCCAGCGATATTGATGGGCGCCGCCGAGGTCGTGGTCGGGATACGGGACCGGGTCCACGGCACGATCAAGTTCTTCTTTCAGCCCGCCGAGGAGGG
>JACZXM010000332.1 GCA_022571615.1 Acidobacteriota bacterium
GGACTCATTCACAGCTCCTCGGTACTGAGCCACTCGCGGAGGTCCGCTCGGCCACCTGCCCTACTCCTCCGAATCCATCGGCAAGATCGACCGACCGTTGTAGTAGCCACAGGACCGACAGGCCCGGTGCGGAAGCCGCAGCCTTCGGCACTGGGGACACTGGGCCACCGACGGAGCGGTGAGGCCGAAGTGCGCCTTCCTGCCGCCCTGGCGCTTCTTGGAATGTTTTTTCTTTGGTAGTGGTGGCATCTGACGTCCATGGGGATAGCCCTGGCAGGCTGCGCGGAGACCATCCCCTGATAAGAATTGGCAGCTAAGAGAATCCCTTACGCATGCGATGCTCAGGCCAGGCAAAGGGCGTTCGGCCCTCCGCACGCCCCTGTTTCAACTCCCTGCTCCTTTTTTGGAGGCCAGGCCTACGAGGGCGCCCCACCGTGGGTCCACCTGATCCCTGGCGCACGAGCAGGTCGACTCATTCAGATCGAGCCCGCATCCGGCGCAGATTCCCGCGCAGTCGGGGCGGCATATGGGCTTCATCGGTGTTCCCAGGGTGATGTATTGGTGAATTGCCTCTGTCAGGTCCAGCTGGTTCTGGTGGTCTATGTGAAAGCTCTCGTGAGACTCGGGCCCGGCGCTCTCCGCCACCGGGAAGTACTCTTCCTCGAGGGCCATGTGGCCGGTATCGAGGAGGTGTAGCTCCACCTTTTCCAGGTCGCGCTTGTAGGGATGCGCCCCCTCAGGCGGGAAAATGTAGTCGTTCTTGCCCCAGACGATGAGCATGGGCGGCTGGTGCTCGCGGAAGTACTGCTGCCAGGTGGGGTACAGGCCCGGGTTGGACCCATAGTCGAGGAATAGCTGGAGTTGGATCGCCTTGTTGCCAGGCCGATCCATTCCTGCTTGATCGACCGTCCAGGCGTCCGGGCTGATCGCCTCGACGTCGCGGACGCCGTGGGTGTACTGCCACTTCGTGGCCTCGATGGCGAACAGCTTGCGGAGCTCTGCTGCGTTCGCTTCGCTCTGATCCCGCCAGTAGGCCTTGATCGGATCCCAGAACTCGAGCAAGCCCTCGTCGTAGGCGTTGCCGTTCTGCACGATCAGCGCTTCGACCCGCTCGGGGTGCGCCGCGGCGATACGGAAGCCGACGGGGGCGCCATAGTCCGTCACATAGAGGCTGTAGCGCTTCAGTCCGAGCCGGTCGATCAGCTTTTCGACGATGCCGGCGAGGTTGTCGAACGTGTAGTCGAACTCGTCCACCGAGGGCATCGAGCTGTAGCCGAAGCCGGGGTAGTCGGGCGCGATGACGTGGAATCGATCCGACAAGCGAGGGATGAGCTCGCGGAACAGGTGCGAAGACGTCGGAAAACCGTGCAGTAGCACAATCGCCGGCGCGTCCACCGGCCCGGCCTCGCGGTAGAAGATCTCGAGGCCGTCGATCTCTTCCGTCCTGTAGAAGGTGCGAGGAGCTTCGGTCGCCCACTCGGCGGCCTCCACGGCGTCCGATTGCCGCTCCGAGACCACGACACCGCTGACCAGAGCGGTGCCGGCAGCGAGCGAAACGACGATAAGCAAGACTGCGGTAACCGTGATGCGTTTCATTGTTCCAACCTCCTGTGGCATGAGCGTGATCGGCTGACGCCGATTCACGGCTGTCAGGGCCGAGTGGGCCCAATGGTTATACCGAACGTTCGGTTCACTATGTGCGCAAAAAAACGCGCGGATCATCACGAGCTCTCCTCGAGGAGCTGGTTAGGAAGTTCCGACAGTAGCCGGCGGAACAGTCCGGTGTCTTTCATCCCCCGCGCGACCACGAGGGCGCCTTGCAGTCTCATTACGGCGTCTTCGGCGCGCCGCCGCGCGATCCCGGCCGGGACGCCCGCGTTCCGTATCGTCGCGCTGAGCGTATCGATCCACGCGGTGAAGGCGGCGGCCAATTCGTCGGCAAACAATTCGGAACCACCACTCAATACCATCGCCCCGAGCAAGCAGTTCTTGGCGCCGCCGGCATAGAACCGTTCCACCGCTTTCATCGAGGCGGTGATTCGATCGCGCGGATCACCCGGCTCCTCCAATAGAGCCAGGATCTCGCCCACTTCTTCGCCGACTTTCCGGAACACCTGACGGACCATTTCATCTTTGCCGCCGGGGAAATGGTGGTAGAGGCTTGCCCGCCCGAGCCCGGTAGCTTCAGCGATGCGGCTCAGGCTGGTTGCGGCGTATCCATGGCACCGAAACTCTTCCCCGATCCGTTCAAGGACTTCCTCACGGCTGAGCTTGGTTCTCGGCATAGGTCACCTTTTCCCTACTGTATCGAACGTTCGGTACAATGTCAACGGAAATCTGCGAGAAAACTGACCTGCCTGCCTCGAAGGTGACGGTGCCCCTGCAACGCCCTCCGCAGCCGGTGCGTCATCGGCACCCGCCGCGAACGACCGCTCTTGGGAGCCGTCACCCTGCCCTTCCAGTCCGACCGCTGCACGATCAGTGCGTTGTTGTTCCAGTCGATGTTGGTAATGGCAAGCAGGAAAGGGACCTTTGCGGCAGGCTTAATAGGGACCCCTAGGTTCGTAGTAGTAGGGGCGGTGGGAACTGGTGGGAAACGCGGAGCGTTTTGCACAGTTTCCACGGCCCGGCGCCCTTGAAAAAAAGGTGGCCACTGATCGATCCTTGGTTTGAAACCAGAAAACCTTCTGACCAAGGAGACCAACCAGTGACCGATACCAAGATGCCCGCTGCACAGTGGGTTAGCAAGGGCCTAGCGGAGCATGACGAAGATCTACTGCGGCAGATGGTGGCGACGTTCGCCCAGGTGCTCATGAGCGCCGACGTGGACGCCCATTGCGGAGCCGAGTACGGCACCCGCACGCCCGAGCGAGTCAACAGCCGCAACGGCTACCGCACCCGGGCGTGGGACACGCGGGCCGGAACGATCCAGCTGGCGATACCGAAGGTACGGGAAGGGGCGTACTTCCCGGACTTTTTGATCGAGCCGAGACGGCGTGCGGAGCGCGCGGTGGTCTCGGCGGTGGCCGAGGCGTACGTGCTGGGCGTATCCACCCGAAAGGTTGACAAGCTGGTGCGGGCGATGGGCATGGAGGGCATCTCCAAGTCGAGGGTCTCGGAGATGGCCAAGAGCCTGGATGCGAGCGTCGAGGCGTTCCGCTCCCGGCCCTTGGATGCAGGGCCATATCCGTTTCTGTGGCTGGATGCGATGCAGATCAAGAGCCGCGAGGGCGGCCGCGTAGTCAACGTTACCGCGGTAATGGCCATCGGCGTCAACGGTGACGGGCACCGGGAGATCCTGGGCGTAGACGTGATCACGAGCGAGGACGGGGCTGGATGGCTGGCGTTCGTGCGCTCGCTGGTGAGCCGAGGCCTGAGCGGCGTGCAGCTGGTCGTCTCGGACGCGCACGAGGGGCTCAAGGGAGCCATCGCGGCAGCGTTGCCGGGCAGCAGTTGGCAGCGGTGCCGCACTCACTTCATGGTCAACTTGCTAGCCAAGGTCCCCAAGACCGCGCAGCAGGCGGTGGCGACGTTGGTGCGCTCCATCTACGCGCAGCCGGATGCAGCCAGCACGCACGCCCAGTGCGACCAGGTGATCGGACATCTGCAGGCTCACTACAGCGGGGCAGCCGAGCTGCTGGGGAATGCACGCGAGGAGCTGTTGGCCTTCACCGCCTTCCCGAAGGCGGTGTGGCGACAGATCTGGTCTAACAACCCGCTTGAGCGACTCAACAAGGAAGTGCGTCGTCGCACCGACGTGGTCGGCATCTTCCCGAATCGCTGTGCCCTGATCCGTCTCGTTGGTTCCGTTCTAGCGGAGCAGAACGACGAGTGGATCATCTCCCGGCGCTACATGAGTCTCGAGGTCATCGCCGCGGCCCTCTCACCCCAACCCATCCACCAGCACGAGGAGGATCTGATCGCCATCAACGCCTGAGCCAGGATCGAATCAGTGGCCTTCATACACCACTTGACGGGACGTGACCCATAGCGATCCGGGGTCGCGAAAGCTCCCAGAGCTACAGATGAGTAAGGAGAACCTAAAGACGTGGTACTAACCGCGGCG
>JACZXM010000333.1 GCA_022571615.1 Acidobacteriota bacterium
AAATCGATCGCCAGCTCGCCGCGCGTCATACCCGGGATGTAGTAGTCGGCATCGGTCGAGAAGGTCAGATTGACGCCGTTGTCGTAGGCGTTGCGCAGACTCTCGACGCGGCGCTCGAAGGCGGCCTCGCTGGTGGTGCTCCACGCCGCCACCGGCGTCTCGGTGCCGGCCCGGAAGATGCCCTTCTCGGCCATCATCTTGTGGAGCTCGTCGTCAAGTGGGTCGTCGTGGGCAAGCGACCACAGCCCGGCCTCGATGGCGCGACGCGCCCCCTCCCGCGTCTGGATGTGCCCCTCGACCTTCATTCCGGCATTGGCAGCCTCGGCGACGAACAGCTCCATGTCCTCGACGCTGTAGCCGTAGGGCTTGCAGTCGACGCAGATCTTGATGACCTTGGCGCCGAACAGGATGTTCTGACGCACCGCCTTGATGATCTCGTCGTGGGTGTCGGCATCGAGGTACTCCGGGTACACAATCGAGTGGTCGAACGCCATCTCCGGCGTCGGCCAGAACTGCCCGCCCATGCCGCCGATGATGATCCCGGAATTGATGATCGTCGGGCCCGGGATCCAGCCCTGCTCGATGGCGACGCGCAGCGCGGTGTCGGCGTAGTTGCCGTTGTTGCCCATGTCGCGGACGATCGTGAACCCGGCCGACAGCATCTGCATGCCGTTCGATGCGGCCTGGAGGGCGCGCAGCGGCGTCGAGTCGAGAACGTAGGTCAGGTAATAGAAGTTGTTCTCCGGCTCCATCTTGTAGGTGAGCGCCAGGTGGTTGTGGGTATCGACCAGGCCGCCGAGCACCGACATACCCGAAAGGTCGATCACCTCGGCGCCGGACGGGATGGTGACGTTGGCGCCGATGGCCGTGATGCGGCCGTCCTGCACGAGGATGATCTGATTCACCGCCGAGGTACCTGCCTCGGGATCGATCAGGCGGCCGGCGCGGATGGCGGTGACGCCGGCTTCCTGGTGCGCCGCCAGCGAGACAGGCGAGAACACGATCACGGCGAGACAAAGCAAGGACAGGACGATCGGACGAACTTTGATGTGCGCTTCGGGCACCGTCTCCTCCTGGAATCCGGGGGTGGAATCGTCTTCTCAGGAAGCGAAGGCTAGCCTGCGAAGCACCACCATGCCAGCGTGTCGTGCGCTTACGGCACGTCGCTTGACGGGGAGTCCAGCAGCTCCACCTTACGGCGCAGGAACTTCTTTTGCGAGGAGTTGCCGGCCAGCTTCAGCGCCCGCAGCAATGCGGTGCGGGCTGCTCCCATCCGTCCAAGCCGCTCCAGCATCAGCGCGCGGGCGGAATGGTAGTAGAGATAGTTGTCAAGCTGCGATATCGAGTCGGCCAGGGCCAAGCCCCTCTTCGGTCCGTCGCTCATGGCGACCGCCACCGCGTGGTTCAGGGCCACAACGGGAGTCGGCTGGAGTTTCAGCAGCTCGCCATACAGAGCGACAATCTGCTGCCAGTCGGTGTCCTCCGCGCAGGCCGCTTCACAGTGTACCGCTGCAATCGCGGCCTGAATCTGGTAGCTGCCCGGTTGCTTTCGCGCCAGTGCTGATCGAACTAGCGCCCGCCCCTCGCTCATCGCCTGGCGATCCCAGCGGCTGCGGTTCTGGTCCTCCAGCAGGACAGGATCCCCGGCCTCATCGACGCGGGCGTCGCGCCGTGCGTTGTGCAACAGCAGCAGCGCAAGCAGGCCGAGGGCTTCCGGTTCGTCGGGCATGAGCTCGGTCAGCAGGCGTCCCAGACGAATGGCTTCGTCACACAGCTCGCGACGAATCGCGGCGCCGCCCTGGCTGGCTTCGTACCCTTCGTTGAAGATGAGATAGAGCACCAGCAGCACCGAAGGCAGCCGTTCCGGCAGCAGGTGGTCCGGAGGGACCCGGTACGGTATCCGTGCTTCCCTGATCTTGCGTTTGGCGCGAACCAGGCGCTGCGCCATGGTGGAGGTAGGCACCAGGAAGGCACGGGCGACTTCCGGCACACTCAAGCCACCCAGCGAGTTGAGCGTCAGCGCGATCTGGGCATCCTGATTGATGGCCGGGTGACAGCAAGTGAAGATCAGACGCAGGCGATCGTCCTCGAGGGAACTGTCGAGAGAGTTCTCGAGCATCTCGATTTGCCCCTCGCGATTCAGCCGCTCCCGCCCATAGAGCGGGTCCAGCCGATCGCGCACCCGCCTCTTGCGGAGGCGGTCGATGAGCCGTCGTTTGGCGGTGGTGGTGATCCAGGCACCGGGCTCGATGGGAATCCCCTGCTTGGGCCAGCGTTCGAGAGCGATTCGAAACGCGTCCTGCATCGCCTCCTCGGCGAGGTCGAAATCGCCCAGCACGCGGATCAGCGACGCCAGAATGCGCCCGGACTCCTGGCGGAATAAGCGCTCGATGGCCGCTGTAGTGGACTCCGGGCTCGCCGTGATCTACTTCTCCTCGTGTATGTCCGGCTTGACGTCGGAACCGGTGTCCGAGGCCGTCTCCCGGCGCACCAGATCGCCGCTGGCGGTGTAGGTGTTCTCGCCCTTTTCGAACATCTCCCAGCGGGTCTTGATGTGGTCCTCGTCCACAAAGGTGAACTCGGCTCGATGCATGTGGGCCTCGTCGTGGGAGGTGACAAACGTCCCACCGTCGTACTCGAAAATGAGTTTGTCTTTTTCGAATCGGGCCTTCATGCGGACCTGGTTCTGAAGCATGCAGTAGTGGGTCAGCACCAGATCATCGCCGTCCATGTGGTACACGGTCAGCATTTCATCTTTCGTCCCGGGCATCACCGTCTCGACAACCGTGAACCCCCCGGAGGTAACCCGCCAGACATTGGCAACCTTGTCCGTCGGCTGGCCGTCCTCACCAAGCTCGACCCAGGTGCCGGCCAGCTTCTTGATCACATCGAGAGTGGGCTTGCTGGCGCCCGTAGGCAAGGCTTGCGTGTTCAGCGCAGAGACTGTGCCGCCGGCAGCCACCGTCACGGCGCAGGCGATCCATAGAGCACGGGATGCACGGGTATTCATGATTGACCTCCACTATCTTCGTCCATCACCCAAATCGGACGGACTTCAATGGCACCATACTTGGAAGAGGGGATCTTTGCCGCCCAGGCAATGGCCTCGTCCAGATCCTTCACGTCGATCAGGTAGTACCCTCCACACTGCTCCTTGGTTTCGGCGAAGGGTCCATCGGTGGACAACACCTCGCCGTTGCGCACCCTCACGGTGGTGGTGCTGCTGCTGGGCCTCAACCGATGGTTGGTGATCTGGACCCCTGCCTTCTCGATCTCCTCGCCGAACTGCATGTACTCACCCATGAGCTGCCCCATCTGCTCCTCGGACAAGGTGCCGTAGTAGGACTCATCGGTGTTGATCAGCAACATGTAAAGCATTGTCACATCCTGTCTTGGGGAATCTGCCCGCGAGTGCTCTGGTGTCCACCCTGTAGTTACGACGAGCTGTCTTCGTCTGAATCGACACGGTGCCGGAGGTTTTCCTAACATTCTCATTCTCAAGGCGTGAGCGCTCGAGGTGACCATGCTTACCTGCCAGAAAGATCTGTTTTCCCTGCCGGACGATCTCCACTACCTTAACTGTGCCTATATGGCGCCGCTCGCGCGGCCGGTCGAGGAAGCTGGCATCGCTGGAATCGGGCGCAAGCGCAACCCGGCCCTGCTCAAGTCCGAGCACTTTTTTGCCGAGAGCGACGCCGTGCGGCACCGTTTTGCACGCCTGATCGGGGCACAGGACCCCCAGCGCATCGCCATCCTTCCGGCGGCCTCTTACGGCATCGCGATCGCCGCCCGGAACATCGAGCTGCGTCCGAGCCAGAATGTGGTCGTGCTGGCGGAACAGTTCCCGAGCAACTACTACGCCTGGTCGCGGCGCTGCAGGGAGACCGGGGCACAGCTCCGCGTGGTTGGCGCTCCCGAGGCCAGCGAGCGCGGTGCTGCCTGGAACGAGGCGCTCCTGGAGGCGATCGACGCGGGCACCGCAGCCGTGGCCATAGCCGTGGCCCACTGGTCCGACGGCACCTGGTTCGATCTCGCCGCGGTGGGGAAGCGAGCCCGAGAGGTCG
>JACZXM010000334.1 GCA_022571615.1 Acidobacteriota bacterium
AGAGTGGAATGGCCATACATTGGAAGAGGTCGAGTTCGAGATCCTCACAGGCGATGCGATCGACCGGCGAGAGGCCGATAGCGGCACTATCACTCGCGGTGTCGCTGTCTCACCTTGGGATGGACTGACCATAGAGGGCGACTACATCAAGGCGGAGGCCAAGGCAGGTCGGATGGGATCAATTCTGTATGCCGTGGCTGTGAAGGACGCCACGGGTCGAGCGTTCCGATCTCCGACGATCATCGATCTCAAGGCACTTGAAGCCGCCGAATCGGAACTGGATCGAGTGCTACCGCAGTGGGAGGCGGAGGACGTGCTTCCCGATGAGGTGCGCTACATCGGTCCTGCAGATCGGTCTGCGAATTACGGGATCCTGAAATGGAAGGAGATGTTCTCTCCGCGTCAATTGCTGGTTCACGGCACCTTTGTCAGGGAGTACCGCAAGCTAGTCCCGGAGGTGCGGGAGGCGATCGAGGATCGAGAGCGAGCTGATGCTGTTCTCGCGCTACTCGCGCTGATGCAGGGGAAGGAGATCAACTACAACTCGTACCTATCAAGCTGGCACGCTTCGCGTGGCGTTATTCGGAGTGTCTTCGAGCGGCACGACTTCGCGTTCAAGTGGACCTATGCCGAGTTCGAAGGTGCCCGAGAGCTCCACGAGTGGGCGCTCTACGGGGGCATTATCCGTGCATACGAAGGTATCGCGTCGCTTCTTGAACCCTCAGTCGGAATGTTGCCCAACCCTGCTTCTGGTTATGCACTTCCGGGGTCGATCGTCGTTTCCCAGGGAAATGCCGGATCACTTCCCGACGTGGCAGATAGCTCGTTCGAGCTGGTGTGCATTGACCCCCCGTACTACGACAACGTCATGTACGCCGAGCTAGCTGACTACTTCTACGTCTGGGAGAAGCGCACGCTCGGCCAAATATGGCCCGAGTTTTTCCAGGACGAGCTGACGAACAAGGAGGACGAGGCAGTCGCCAATGCCGCTCGGTTCGCTCATGCTGGTAGGAGGAAGAGCGAGCTCGCCAATTTGGACTATGAACGGAAGATGACCGGGATCTTTGCCGAGTGCCTTCGTATCCTCACCGACGACGGCGTGATGACAGTGATGTTCACCCACAAGAAGGCCGAGGCTTGGGACACCCTCGGACAGTCGCTACTCGAGGCTGGCTTCTCCATTGAAGCATCCTGGCCCGTCCCGACTGAGTCGGAGAATGCGCTGAATCAAGCGATGAAGAACTCTGCTGCCTCCACCATCTTCCTGGTTTGCCGCAAGCGGGTCGAGCGGGATGCGGGTGAGAAGGTGTTTTTCGAATCGCTCGAGAGCGGAGTCCGCGAAGCAGCGAGGGAGGCGTATTCGCGGTTCACTGCGGCGGGGATTACCGGCGTCGATCTCCTGTTGGCCACATATGGGCCGGCGCTGTCAGTGTTGTCGGCCCAGTGGCCGGTGTACTCCTCGGAGCCTGGCGACGACGGTCAGGCACGGCTGTTGCGTCCCGCTGAGGCTCTTGTCGTCGCTCAAGAAGAAGTAGTTCGTCTGCAGCGAAACCGTTTGGTCGCTGCCAACGTGGAGTTCGACGCTCTCACCGACTTCTGGCTCCTGGCTTGGTACATGTTCAGGGCAAGAGAGTTCCCGTTTGACGAGGCTCGCAAGATGACGATGGCGGTGGGTGGGATAAATACTGACGATCTGAAGCAGGCGAAGCTGGTTGTGGCCAAGGCCGGGTCGGTGGTGATGTCGCTTCCCAAGGACAGGTGGCGGAGTGACCCAGATTCTTCGCTGGCGGGGGTCCATCGAGACCGAGTCGTTTTCCCAGCATTGATCGATGCCCTGCACACAGCGTTATACGTAGTTGGCTTGGACGGAGCGGCCGCAGCGAAAACATGGCTGGACCAGCGTGGCTTGACGGATGATGTCCGGTTTAGAGCCCTGGTGGAAGCGGCGGTGAAGGCGGTACCGAGAACCAAGACCAAGGGCGAGCTGAATGTCGAGGAGGCCGGACTCTTGGAGCGACTGGTGCAGGTTGCCTTCGATGACATCTCGATTCCCGAGGATGTGGATGAACTCGCACAAGAGCAACTATTCGAGACATGAGTGAACCGGCGCGGTTCCAGGACCTGAGCCTCCGGGCGACGTATCTGGCTAGCGACGATCGACTCAACGGTTTCTACGTTCCCACTCTGCAACTGGCGGTGGGCTACGACCGTCTGGTCGGTTACTGGCGCAGCTCATCGCTGGCTGTCGCAGCAGCAGGGCTTGTCCGTTTCCTGCATAACGCCCGTGAGGTCGGCGGACGGATGCGGATCATCGTCGGGGCCGAACTCACGGGTCAGGACGTCGATGCGATCAATGATGGTGCCCCTATCGAGGACACACTTGCCCGTCGGATGCTGCTCGAACCTGACGCCACCGATGTGGTCGTGAAGCACCGGCTCGGGGTGCTCGCTTGGCTCGTGCAGAACGGCATGCTCGAAGTCAAAGTTGGGCTTCCTCTGGACGAGGCAGGTCGGGTGCTTCGACCGGGCGAGGCTGACCGGTTATTCCACACCAAGTACGGCATCCTCACCGACGCCTTCGGGGATCGAGTCGCCTTTGTGGGCTCATCCAACGAGTCAGCGGCCGGATGGCGCAAGAACCACGAGGGGTTCTCGGTCTATCAGTCTTGGGAGCCGGGCATCTGGCAGCGGTACGGGCAACCGTGGGCCGATGAGTTCGACCGGCATTGGACCGAGCCTGATCCAGTGGCTGGCTGGCGGATAGTTGACTTTCCCGATGCGGTCAGACTCGACCTTCTGGAACGTGTCCCGCCCGAGGCTGCCGAGACGTTCCCGACGGAGGACCCCGAAGAGCAACCCGACTCGAGCGATGATGCGCGAGAACTCCAACGCATAAGAGAAGCCCCGCAGGCCGAGGGTGGTACCGGGGTGGGCTTCGTGACCCTACCGATTACCCCCTGGCCACATCAAGGTGCGATCGCCTCGCGCATCGTCGAGACATGGCCACGTTCATACCTGTTGGCTGATGAGGTGGGCCTCGGCAAGACTATCGAGGCCGGAATGGTAATTCGGGAGTTGCTGCTCACAGATCAGGCGAAGCGCATCCTTATCTTGGTACCAGCTTCCGTCCAGCAGCAGTGGCAGGAAGAGCTCTACGAGAAGTTCTGCCTCGACATTCCGTCGTATTCGCGGCGGAGGTTCTGGACAGCGTCGGGTGAAGAACTTCCGTCGTCAGAGGGGAATCCTTGGGCAGCCTTTCCGGTGCTTCTGGCATCGTCCCATCTTGCCCGCAGACGAGGCCAGCGGCGCCCGCTCCTCGAAGCCGGCCCGTGGGATCTTGTACTGGTGGACGAGGCTCATCACGCTCGAAGGCGGGGCCTTGGTGGTGAAGAGTCTGCAAACCAGCTCCTCCAGCTCCTCAGGGAGATGCGCGATGCAGGATCGTGGCGGGCGTTGCTGCTGGCGACGGCGACCCCGATGCAGATGAACACGCATGAGGTGTTCCACCTGCTCGAAATCTTCGGACTCCCAGGGAATTGGGGATTCTCGCCGGAGCGATTCGAGAGCTACTACAGGCAGCTCGCTGAGGAGGATCCCAAGGCCCGGGAATGGGATCTTCTGCGCTCGATGTTGAAGGACTACTTTGGCCAATCCGATGTGCAGCCGAACCGATTCGTCGATGACCAGGTCGCCAAGCTCCCCGGGCCGTCCCGCATGCTGATCCGTAACCTTCACGACACGCCGATCAGAGGGGCCCAGATAGCCGCAAGATCGAGGGACGATCGCAGGGTTATCGATGCTTGGCTGCGCGCAAACACTCCGATGCGGGATCGGGTGTTTCGAACCACGCGTGGAGCCATTCGGGAGTACCAGCGCGCTGGAATTCTCGATCCTGAGAAGGCGACAGTTCCGCGTCGGATCATCGACGACCAGATGATTCCCTTTGCTACGGCCGAAGAGGCGGCGTTGTACAAGCGGGTCGAGGAGTACATCTCGAAGTATTACGACGCCTACAACAAGGATCAGGCGACGAAACCCCTCGGGTTCATCATGACTGTGT
>JACZXM010000335.1 GCA_022571615.1 Acidobacteriota bacterium
TGCAGCTGAATGTGCCGCACAATTTCGGATTGCGGCAGGAGGAGCTGCTGGCCGAAGGCGATCGTGATGCCGTTGCCGCCGGGACCGAGACCTACAAGCGCTGGATAAATCGGCGGCAAGAAGCGCAGGCGCGCGGGTCGGTTCCCGAGTTCGAGGTGATCGTGGTGTCCGAGACCGATCAGGAGCCTGATGACGTCGGCACCGAAGTGCTCGTGGAGCGTGTCGAGCGGCGGGCGAAGCGTCCCGCGGGACCTCGCTTCGGGACCCTCGTGCACACGGTCTTGCGAGATGTGCCCTACGGCGCGCAGGCCCGCTCCATCGAGCAACTGGTTGCGATGCATGGGCGTGCCCTCGGTGCTCCCCAGCCCGAGCAAAGGGCCGCGGTGCAGGCGGTGGGGGCGGCGCTCGAGCATCCGCTGCTGGTGCGGGCCAGCGCTGCAGCCCAGGTGCACCGGGAAGCACCGTTCACGCTCCGGCTTCAGGACGGACGAATCGTGGAAGGAGTGCTCGATCTGTTGTTCCAAGAAGGCGGGGCTTGGACCGTTGTCGACTTCAAAACTGACGCCGATCCCGACTTGCTGCTGGAGCGCTACCGCAACCAGGCGCTTTGGTACGGCCTGGCGGTGGACCACCTGCTGGGCGGCGCGGCGCGGGTCGTGCTGCTGAGTGTCTGACGGCCCGCGGGTGGTAAGCTCGCGCTCACCACGGGCTGCTGGGGCGGCTCGCACCAAAGCGCGTTGCCGCAAATAGCGAGCGGAGTGGATCCAGGTGTGGGAAGCGCTCGGAACGCACCGGTACAGGATCATTGCGGCGCTGGCGCTCGTATTCCTGCTGGCACATTTCGGCTCCGCGCTCTGGATCGACCGCGACGGTCGCTGGCTGCGTGGCGATGCCCGCGGATACTTCGCTTACTTGCCGTCGATACTGATCGATCACGACCTGCTGTTTGCGAATGACTTCGCACGGTTGAACGGCGAGCCGCCCAGCGACCCAGAGGGCCCGGAGCTCGACGCACCAGACAGGGGGTGGGCCTTCAATGCGCTGCCGATCGGACCGGCGCTGCTGTGGGCGCCGTTCTATCTTGTCGGGTTGCTGGCGCAGGCCGTGCTGGCGGCCGCACTCGGATGGGGGCAGCCGTGGGACGGGCACGGGTTCTTGCCGACGGCCGCCGTGATCGTCGCCGGCATCGCATATGCCGGTGCCGCCGCAGCGCTCACCGCCCGGATCTTGGAGCGCTGGTTTTCTCCGTCGCTGGCCACGGCAAGCGCGCTCACGGTGTGGCTGGCCTCTCCGGCTCTGTACTACACGGCGGTCTCGCCCGTTTACTCGCATACCACGGCATGGTTCGTCGTCGCACTCGCGATCTGTTTGTGGCTGCGCGCCCGCGACCGGCGGGATGACAGCGACGGCTGGCGCGCTTGGTTGCTCGCGGGGTCGGCGTTCGGCTTGGCGGCCGCGGTGCGCCAGCAGGACGCATTGTTGCTGGCCGCACTGGCCATCGACCTGCTGTGGGGCGGCGGGCACCGTATCTTCAGCCCGGCGCGGGTGCGCTCCGGCCTGGCCCTCGGGTTGGGGGTCGCCGCCGGATTCGCGCCGCAGATCATCGCCTGGAAGGTCCTGTTCGGCTGGTATCTCGGCAGTCCCATCGGCTGGGACCTGTTCCGGTGGACCGAGCCTCGCTTTCTCGAGCCGCTCTTGAGTCTGGGCTACAACGGGCTGTTCAGCTGGACGCCGGTCACCGCGCTCGGACTCGTCGGCCTGGTGCTGCTCGTGCGTCGGGATCCACGGGTTGTGGGAGGCCTGCTGTTGGCACTGATAGCCATGCTGTACTACGAGTTCTCGATCTACGATCAACACGCCGGCTCGACCTGGGGCGCGCGGCGGTTTATCTCCGTCAACGTCGCCTTCGCCGCCGGCGTCGGTGCCCTCTGGCTTCCCGTCGCGGCCCGGTTTCCAGTGCTGCCCGGAGCTGTCGCCTCGGTGCTGGTGGCGTGGAACGTGGTGTTGCTCGGAGCCTACGAGTGGCTGGTGCATCGCCACGGGATCCACGCCCCGCTGCGCACCGTGGTCGGATGGCTGTTCACTGGACAGCTCGACCGTTGAGGCACGGCTCGAACCCGGACCTGCCGCCGGCCGCCGGGATTCGCCCGACCCTCGGTGTGCTAGAAGATGCTCTCGTCCAGGACGCTGCGCAGGTAGCGGCCGTACTCGGATTTTCCGAGCGCACCGACGAGTCGATCCAGCTGCACCGAGTTGATGTAGCCCATGCGGTAGGCGATCTCTTCCGGGCAGCAGATCTTGAGCCCTTGGCGGCGCTCGATCGTCTGGATGTAGAGCGAGGCCTCCATCAGGGCATCGAACTTTCCGGTGTCGAGCCAGGCGAATCCTCGCCCCAGCACCTCGACGTTGAGCTCGCCCGCGGCCAGGTAGTGCGCGTTCACGTCGGTGATCTCGAGCTCGCCACGAGCTGACGGCTGCAGCCCGGCGGCGATCTCCAGCACTCGATTGTCGTAGAAGTACAGGCCGGTGATGGCGTAGCGCGACTTGGGGTGCTGGGGCTTTTCCTCCAGGCTCACCGCCTTGCCGTCGTGGAACTCGACCACGCCATAGCGTTCGGGATCCTTGACCGCGTAGGCGAAGATGGTGGCGCCGGATTGGCGCGCGGCCGCATCTCGGAGCCGCAAGGAGAAGTCATGTCCGTAGAAGATATTGTCGCCCAGGATCAAGGCGCAGGGCCCGTCGCCGACGAATCTCCTACCGATCAGGAACGCCTGCGCCAGTCCCTCCGGCTGCGGCTGGACCGCGTATTCGATCTCGAGTCCCCAGTGCTTACCGTCACCGAGCAATCGCTCAAACAACGGCGTGTGCTCGGGTGTCGAGATCACCAGAATCTGCCGGATTCCCGCCAGCATCAGGGTCGAGAGCGGATAGTAGATCATCGGCTTGTCGTAGACCGGCAGCAGTTGCTTCGAGAGCACGGTCGTGAGCGGCGAGAGCCGCGTGCCGGCACCGCCGGCGAGGATGATCCCTTTCATGACAAGACTCCAATCGCGCTCCGGGCGCGGCGGGATTCTAGCCTGCATTTCTCGACGGGGTACTACTGCGGGTGCAGAAAGCGGCATGTCTACGGCGTTGCACTCGGTCGGGCCCCTCACCGTACCGCAAGAGTACGCCTGCGGGGCCCTCCCTCGCGCGCCTTAGTTCCACGCCCCTTTCCGCCCCCTCGCTACGCACCCCGTTGAGAAACGCGGGCTAGCAGGCGGCGGAAGTGTGGTGTTCCGACGACGCCCGCGCTCCTGCGTCTGCGCCGACAGACTGGTAACGTCGCGCTATGGCGCGCAGGCTCCTGATCGTGTTGCTGTTCGTTCTGCTTGCCGTGGCGCACACCTGGCCGCTGGCGACGGGCGAGGGGCTGCGCTCGTTGGCGAACGAGGATGCCATGCTCAACGCGTGGATCCTCGGCTGGGTCGTGCATCAGCTCGGCAGCGACCCGCTACATCTGTTCGATGCCAACATTTTTTATCCCGAGCCGCGGACGCTGACGTTCTCGGAACCGCTGATCCTGCCGGCGGTGCTCCTCGTCGCCCATCGGCGGGATGTCAGCGCGGTCGTCATTCCGGCGCTGCTCTTCTTTGTGATGCCGATCGCGATCGGGATCAATCTCGCCACTCCTTACCTGGCGCTCACGCTCGTGGTTCTGGCCGCCCGAGCGGCGGGGCTGCGCTTCGACGCGGCGCTCGCGAGCGTAAGATTTCGCCAAATCCTTCAGCCTGCGCAGTTGGCGACCGCGCCCGTTCGTTCCACCGCCGAGACGCAACGGTAGGAGGTCCCTATGATTCGTCCTATCCTCGGGGTTTCGCTGCTGATGCTGGTCGGCGGAATCCTGTTCGAGTTGGCTACCGGTGTGCTGAACATCCAGTACGACTACATCTTCGGGTTCAGCTTCTACACCGCCCACTACTTTGGGGCTTGGGTGTTCATCGCCGGTTTCCTGATGCACATCACGCTGAAGATCCCGCGCATGCTCACTGGATTGCGATCGATGTCGCTGCGAGAA
>JACZXM010000007.1 GCA_022571615.1 Acidobacteriota bacterium
CTGTCTCCCTGCGCCCCGGCGAAACGCACCAGGTACATCGCCGGGATGCGCGCGTCGTGAGGGTCGTCCTGCTCCACGAACTCGACACGGTCCACCCGGTCGAGCTTCAGGTGAAAGTGCCAGTTGTCGGCCTCGATGGTGACGGAGCCGTTGGCGAATTCCGGCGCCTTCATGCCGTTGCTGGAGTTCTCGCTCACGACAGGCCCGGACCCAACGACCCAAACGATTCCGGGGACCTTGGCGAGATCGCGGATCAGGTCTTCGATCACCATGGGATGTGGCTCGTCACCTACGCTGGCGGTTGGCCGGCGGCTCCGTGATTGTGCAACGGTCGCGGCCTGCGCTGCAGTGGACTAGCACGGGCTTGTCCAGCGTCTGGAAGGCTTGCCATACTGCGTCTAGCTCCTCAGCAGACAGTGGCGGCGACTTGTGATCCTCGGCTTGGACATGCTCTACGGCAAATCCTAGGGATTGATAGTAGCCGAATAGCCCGCCGCTCCAGTGCATGTCCTGCAGGCAACCGAGGGTGTCGTTATCCGGAGTGATGCCGAGATAATGGTCGTATTTCTCGTTCCAGACGCCGGGCACGTCGGAGACGGGCAGATCACCGCTCAGCAGCGCTTGCTCCATCTCGAACCGGACGAGAACGTGCTCCGCATCCGCCTACGGGTGGACGGTGTGTTGCACGAACAGATCATCGAGGCCGAGCGTATCGCCTCGGCGCTGGTCACGCGGTTGAAGCTGATGTGCGGGCTGGACATCTCCGAGAAACGTCTACCGCAGGACGGGCGCTTCAGTATCAGGGTCAAGGAGAAGGCCTTGGATGTGCGGCTGGCCACGATGCCGGTCCAGTTCGGCGAGGCCATGGTCATGCGCCTGCTAGACCAGAGTGCCAGCCACATGCCGCTCAGCGAACTCGGCATGAGCGAACGAATCGCGGAGCGCGTGAAACTCCTGATGACCCGCTCGACCGGGATGATCCTGGTGACCGGTCCCACCGGCAGCGGCAAGACCACGACCTTGTACTCAGCGATCCACCAAGTGAACGAGCCGGGTCGCAAGATCATCACGGTCGAGGATCCAGTGGAGTACCGACTGCCTCGGGTCAACCAGGTACAGGTCAACGTGCGCATCGGACTCACCTTCGCTCGCATCCTGCGCACGGCCTTGCGGCAGGATCCGGACATCATCCTCGTCGGCGAGATGCGCGATCAGGAGACCGCCGAGATCGGACTCAGGGCGGCGATGACCGGGCATCTGGTCCTGTCGACCCTGCATACCAACGACGCGTTATCCACGATCGAGCGACTACTCGACATGGGTCCGCCAGCCTACATAATCGCCGCATCGCTGGACGCGATCCTCGCTCAACGCCTGGTGCGGCGTATCTGCGATGTCTGTGCAGCGGACGACGATCTCGAACCCCAGCAGCAGGCATGGCTGGCCTCGATGGTCGGCGAAGACGAGATCGCGTCCATGCGTCTTCGCCGCGGCGTAGGTTGCGCGTACTGCAGCAACACGGGCTACCGTGGTCGTATCGGTGTGTACGAACTGCTGGAGATGAACGACGCTCTGGTGGAGGCCATGCGTCGCGAGGACCTCGCCGCGTTCGCCGAGATCGTGCGCGCGGACACCGAGTTCCGCCCCCTGGTGCGTGCGGCCCTGGATATCGCTGCCGTGGGTACGACCTCCCTGGAGGAGGTGATGCGCCTCGCGGGAGGGGCGGCCGAATTCCTGGATCCGAGTCTGGATGCCGATACCGGCGCGGCGAGCACCGGCGGTGAGCCGGAAGCACCGGGGGACTGATTGGTGGCCACGTTCGAGTACAGGGGACGGACGGCCCGCGGTGACGTGGTCACAGGCGAACTCGATGCCGAGAGCGCGGATGGTGTCGCCACCCAGTTGTTCAACATCGGCGTGACCCCGGTCGACATCGAAGAGGTCACCAAGCATCCCGACACCTTCGCACAGTTGGCGCGCAGGCTCGGTGCAGGTCGCCCGAGTATTGACGACCTATTGCTGTTCACCCGACAGATGTATGCGCTGACCAAATCGGGGGTACCGCTGGTCCGTGGACTCACCAGCCTATCGGAGTCCACGCGCAACATGATACTGCGCGAGTACATCGACGACGTCGTCAACACCTTGCAATCGGGCCGCGACCTCGCCGGTTCGCTGGCGCGGCATCCGCGTTTCTTCACACCGATGTACATCAACCTGATCCGGGTCGGTGAGAACTCGGGCGACTTGGAAGGTGCCTTCCTGCGCCTGTTCGACTACCTGAGTCTCGAACGCGAGACGAAGAACCGCATCAAGGCCGCCCTGCGTTATCCGATCACCGTGATCATCGCTATCGCCGTCGCCCTGGCCATCATCACCATCTACGTCATACCGGCGTTCAAACACGTGTTCGACACCTTCGGCGGTGAACTCCCGCTGGCGACCCGGATCATCCTCGGCGTGTCCGACTTCGCGGTCACCTGGTGGCCCGTGATCCTCGCCACACTGGCGGCTTCGGTATTCGGCTTCCAGTTCTACGTGCGCACCGATCAAGGACGCTACAACTGGGACAAGATCAGACTCAGGATCCCAGTCGTCGGCGACATCGTCCGCCGCGCCACGCTGGCGCGTTTCTCACGATCCTTCGCCATGACGTTCCGCTCCGGCGTGCCACTGATCCAGGCGCTGACCCTGGTGGCGCGGGCACTTGACAACGAATACTTGGGTGACCGGGTGCTCGCGATGCGCCAGGGCATCGAGCGCGGCGATAGCATCTATCGGACGGCCACCGCGTCGGGGATGTTCACACCTCTAGTGCTGCAGATGATCGCAGTCGGCGAGGAGAGCGGCCGCGTCGACGACATGCTGGATGAAGCCGCGGATTTCTACGAACGCGAGGTGGACTACGACATTCGCAACCTCAGCGCGGCCATCGAACCCATCCTGATCGTCGCACTTGGGATCATGGTCCTAGTGCTCGCGCTCGGCGTCGAAGACATAGATCTCATTGAGCGAATCTTCAAGGATTCGCCTCATGTCCTCGGATCGCTGCTGTGCCCGCACGCGCGCCAAGACGATGCCGAGATCGGTCCCGAGCTGCGCGAGTATCCGCAGCAGGTTCGCATGGGGGGGCTCGGCTTGTGTGAAGTAGAACTCCAGTACGAAGATCACCTCGCCAGCCACGATCACGG
Source organism: Acidobacteriota bacterium (assembly GCA_022571615.1). Taxonomy (GTDB): domain Bacteria; phylum Acidobacteriota; class UBA890; order UBA890; family WLXD01; genus JACZXM01. The sequence goes on from JACZXM010000007.1 coordinate 3,192, forward strand.
GGAACGCGAACGCACTCCAGATCCCGACGCTTGATGCTGCAGCCGTGCGGAGGAAGCCTGGGTCCGAGGTGACGTCTTCGATCCACTCTGGTGATCGACTCGCCAGCACCCGGCCCGGTAGTCCAGTCCCGGACGAGAAGGTCATCTTCTCCGTCACTCGTCTGAAAGCTCCAAAGCGGTCGGGCTCGCTCAGGGTCCACATGGAGGTCGATACGAGGTCTGCCGTGCCATCGACACTGCGCTGATAGACATGCCCTGCCGCACAGCGCGCACGTCTGCATATCTCTTCCATCGCCATCGCCAGCACCTCATCCGGAGTCGTGTCACCGCTGCCAAAGCTGTTATTATGTAATAGTTACATAATGTTTTAGGTGCATAATTCTTGAGATTGCCATTCTTAGACCGCCGCGAGGAGCTCACCCGCCTCGAGCAGCTCGTCAAACGTGATGAGGGTGCTCTCGGCGTGCTCTACGGTCGTCGGCGTTGCGGCAAGTCGAGACTCCTGCGCGAGGCAGCACCGCCCGAGGTGTCGGTTTTCTTTGTCGGCGACGATCGCGAGGCCGCTCTTCAAAAGGCAGCTCTAGCAGCCGAGATCGGCCGATTCCTCAAGGGCTTCGACCAGGTGACCTACCCGGAGTGGGACGCCCTCCTCGCCCGCTGGTGGAGCGAGGCACCACCCGGGTCGGTGCTGATTCTCGACGAGCTTCCGTCCATGGTGGCCAGGGCACCCGAGTTGCCGAGCGTGATTCAGAAATACGTCGATCGCGACTCCCAACGAGGCGTCCATCTGCTCGTGGCCGGTTCATCGCAGCGCATGATGCAGGGCCTGGTACTGGATCGCTCCGCGGCGCTCTTTGGGCGGGCGACCGAGATCCTCAAGATCGCGCCGCTCAGGGCCGGTTGGATTCAAGAGGCTCTATCGATCGATGACCCCTGTGAAGCGGTGGTGGCGTTCGCCCACTGGGGAGGAATTCCACGCTACTGGGAACTCGCGAGAGATCATCCCGACTTGGCGACCGCCGTCCGTTCGCTTGTTCTGGACCCATTAGGAGTCCTCTACGAGGAGCCGAGAGGACTGCTGCTCGACGATTTGCGTGACACGATCCAAGCGGCCTCGATCCTCAGCTTGATCGGCCGGGGCTGCCATCGAGTGTCGGAGATCGCGGGCCGGTTGGGCAAGCCAGCCACCTCGCTCGGCCGACCACTGCAGCGGCTGATGGAGATGGGGCTCGTCGATCGCGAAGTACCCTTCGGGGCCGCCGCTCGCGGCAGCAAGCGGACCTTCTACCGCATTTCCGACCCCTTCCTCAGCTTCTGGTTCCGCTTCGTCGAGCCCAGTCGTTCGCGATTGGAGGCTCGCCAGCTGCAGGCGGTCGAGCGTGAAATCGCTGCCAGAGTGAGACATCACATTGCCGGGGTGTGGGAGCAGCTCGCGCGTCAAAGCGTGCCCCTTCTGCGAATCGATGGAGAGAGCTGGGGGCCGTCGAGCCGCTGGTGGGGAACCGGGATGGACCGCAAGCCCCTGGAGGTCGATCTGGTGGCCGAATCAGCGACCGGCGACCGACTGCTGGTGGGCGAGGTCAAATGGGCGGCGCCGCGAGAGGGTCGCAGACTCGAATACGAGCTGATGAAAAAGGCCGAACGGCTCCCGTTCGTGGGCGGTCGCGAGGTGGTCCCGATGCTCTGGCTATCAGCCCTGCCGGACGACCTCCCAAGATCCCGGGTCGTCATACCTCGGCAGGTTCTCGATGCATTGCGCTGAGGCGATGAAGGAGCGCCCCTGTCGAGTGTGCGCGTTTACTCCCAAAGATGCTCAGAAACGAGTCCGCACCACCTCGGTGCCCCACATGCATCCGATCCCGAACTGGCCCGTCTTGCCATGTTCGCCGGACACCCAGATCTCGTCCGTGCTCAGGTCGAGCGCCAGGCCCAGATAGTCGCCGCTCCTGGCGATCAAGCGCCCATCGGGGGTGAAGCTGAGGTTGATCGGCGTGCAAACGCCGGGCTCTGTCGTACGCGGCTTGCTGAACTTCGCGCGGGCCATGATCTCCTCGAAGCGCGCTGCGCCGCTACGCAGGCCGAACACCGCGGTCTCCAGGAGGCGATCCGGTCCGCTGCGCAAGGACGCGACGATGACATCGCCGTCCGCCGTGACGATCACCCCCGGCCAGAACATGTACTCGTTCTTGCGCCCGAGAGTCGCCTGGAAGTCGATGACCGGACCACCATCTGCCAGTGGTCGTACGCGGGAGACCCGCACGCAGGAAAGCGTCGAACTGGAGCCTTTGACCTCACACGCGGTGGCGTGAGCGAACCACAGCTGCCCGTTGCGATACGTGGCCTGCTGCATTACGCGCTGGTCGCCGCTGTCGACCTCGAGGTTCCCCGGCTGGGCGGCGTTCGGAGGAATTGAGTAAGCCTCCGCTGCAACAATCTCGTGGCTGAGCTTCGGCTTTTTTCGCTTGCCGGCGATTCGCCAAATGGCGTAGGCCGAACCAGCGCCCCTACGGTCGAAGTGGGAGCTCACGGCGAACAGCGGCGTGTCCTTCTCGCCGGTCTCGTCGTAGTGCTGTGCCGGCTGCGGGTTGAAGACGACGTTGCCGGACTCGTCAAGGTCGAGGTTGAAGGTGTACAGCTTGAAGGACGGGCAGCTCGACAGCTCGCCGGCGACCTTCGACTTGTCGATCACGAACAGGCGCGAGCCGACGAAGCCACCGCTGAAGCCGAAGTTGTTCATCGACACGGCGAGCCAGCGCTCGTTCATCCCGAGCCCTGGATAGTCGCCGAAGCTTTCTCGACGCACGGTGCTGTAGCGATAGTTGCACCAGTCCTCGGCGCCGAGCGATGGTGGCGTCGCCGTCTTTGACAGCGATAGGTGCAGATACGCTTCCCCGTCGGCGAAGGAAATCTCCAGCACGACCATGAAGAAGCGGCTCGTGAACGGATCGAAATGAACCTTCGGATCGGTCAGGATGCGGTTCTGCACCACCCCGAAGTGATCGAACAGACTGGCGCTGTCGACCTCCTCCCCGTCGCGCGTAAACAGCCGCGCCCCGACGTTCACCACCTGTAGCACGTGCCCGGGGCCGACGGCCAGCGAGGTGTCCGGCGGGAAGGCGCCACCGGCCTCGGATCGGTCGAGGCCCTCGAACCGCGAGACGATCCCGGGTCGTGGACGCGTCTGGGTCAGTGGTGAAGCGGGGCCGAGCTCGGTAGCGACGGGCAGATCCGTGCGCGTGCGGGCCTCTCGCTTTAGCTGCTGGCGCAGTGTCTCAGGCAGCGGGCCCTCCTCGATTCCAGAGCTGCTCCGGGGCGCGGAACGCGTCCCGACCGTCACCGCGGGTCGCGGCCGCGGATACAGATCGACCTCGGAATCGGGCAGCCGCCCCTCTTCCGGCATAGAGGGAACCGGCACCTGGGGCGGTGTGGCCGTGGTCGACGCCGCGGTGATCGCTAGCAGGCCGGCCAGCAGAAGTAGCGGCGATCGCCTCATCGGGACCTCTTGGTCGGGGTCATGATTCCTTGATTATAGTGGCTGCAGAACCGGCGCAGGCGAAGTAACTTGCGCCGGTTACCCGGCCCGCGCGATTTTTGTGTGCTACTCGAGCACCCGACCGACGCATCCGATCGAGGAGGGCATTGGACTGGGTGGACCGAACCCCGCGCTTGTGGCAATCGTCGCAGTGAAGAAGGAGACGGGAGCTGTTCGCTCGGTTCCGCGACTGCTGTGCAATCTGGCCACAGTCGGCCAAAACCCTGGAGGCGCTCCAGATCAAGGCAACCCGGCTGTTCTTCTGGATCAGGCGAACTCCTCGAACTCCGCCGTGAAGTGGCGAAGGAGGGAGGGCTGTGGGGATCAGCTGGTGTCCATGCTGAGTTCGGCTCCCGGAGGTCTCTGTGGAAATGCTGAGAGACCGAGACTAGAGTTACGAACGAGTCTCCGATCTGGCAGCCTGTTCAACGAACCGGTGCTAACCGCAACCCCGTCCACGGCGAGGGCTCGGTGATGCACGAGGCGACGTGGCCACCGACGTGACAAAGCCGGATGACACCACTGCTACGTCGATTCCTGGACTCGAGCTGCGGGGGGACTCTCAGCGCAGGGGCGGAAGGGACGGTGCGACGAGCGTCTTCGGGATCGGCCGCTCCATGCCGTCGAGTGCCGGTGAGACCCACGAGCTGTTGCGCGACCGCATCCGCGTCGTCTCAGCGATCATTGCCGTTGGCCTGGCGCTGTTTCTGGCGCGCGACTTGTTTGTGCCAGAGGCTGCGTACCTGCTGTGGGCTCGATTGTTACTGGTGGTTGCCTATGGGGCGATCGCCTTGCGGCTTCGTAACGAGGCATCGCTGACCATCCACCAGCTCCGCCGGCTCGAGATCGGGATGCTGGGGATGCTCTCCGTGTGGTTTGCGGCCGATCGCTTCTACTACATCCACAACCGTGCGGTGGCGGGCGACGTGATCGGAGTATTGTTCACTCTCGATTTTGCGGTGCTAGTCTACGTGGCGTTCATCACTGCCTATGCGGTGTTCATTCCCAACACCTGGCAGCGTGCCCTGCGGGTAACGATACCTTTGGCGCTGTTGCCCTTTGGCCTCGTCGGACTTGCCTATTGGCTGCATCCCCAGGACGTCCTGGTACTACAGGAGGGATTCACCCTGGCGCGTCTGACCAGCCTCGGCCTTATGCTCGTACTCGCCTTGATGTTCGCGGCCGGCGGCGCCCGCTTGATTCACGCCCTGCGCGAAGAGGTGTTGGAAGCGCGCCAGTTGGGCCAGTATCGGCTCATCGAGAAGGTGGGCGCCGGGGGAATCGGCGAGGTCTGGAGGGCCGAGCATCGGCTCCTGCCGCGGCCCGCGGCGATCAAGCTGATTCGTCCTGAGATACTGCACGCAAGCAGTGCGTTGGAGGCCGACTCCGTGTTGCGCCGGTTCGAACGTGAAGTGCGCGCTACGTCGATCCTGCGATCCCCGCACACGGTCGAGATATATGACTTCGGCATCACCCACGATCAGGTTTTCTACTACGTCATGGAGTTGCTGGAAGGACACGACCTCAAGCGCATGGTTGATCGGTTCGGTCCCCTGCCGGAGGCCCGGGTTATCTATCTGCTGTGCCAGGTCTGCGAGTCGCTGGCTGAGGCCCACGAGCAGGGGTTTGTACACCGCGACATCAAGCCGGCCAATATCTATGCTTGCCGTTTAGGGAATTGCTTCGATTACATCAAGGTTCTCGACTTCGGCCTGGTTGCTGCGGTCGATCCTGGCGTGCAGGAAACCGCGCTGGGGGAAGGGACAGCGGCTGCAGGTACACCCGCCTTCATGGCACCCGAGGCCATACGGCGGGACACGTTCATCGATTTTCGCGCCGACCTGTACGCGCTCGGTTGCGTCGCGTACTGGCTGCTGACCGGCGAGCTCGTGTTCGCCGGCAACAGTTCGTCGGACGTGGCTCGGGCGCACCTCACGGCCGAACCGATGGCCCCGTCAAGACGGGTCGGCCGGAGCTTGGACGCGACGGTCGAAGAGGTTGTGCTGGCCTGTCTGAGCAAGGACCCTTCACAGCGCCCCGACTCTGCCAACGATCTTGCCGCAGCCCTTTCCGCGAGCTCGGCTGCAGGTGGCTGGGGCAACATCCAGGCTCGTGCATGGTGGCAAGAGGAACTTGCGGTGTGAGGCCGCGGTCCAACGCGGAAAGTCGATGTCACAGAAGTCATCTTCCAGACCTGATACGTCGCCTCTTGCAAGTAAGCCCGGAAGAACCCCTGACCTGGTCACTTCTTGATGCGGCATCCTCCGTCGCTCGGGTCGACCTGCGCGCCGGCCCAGGGGCCGACCTGACGCGACGCTGAGGAAGCGCTTGTTGCCGGCATAGTGATGGGGCGACCAGCTGATTGATAGCTACGAGTTTATAGGTATAACAATATAGCTATTAAGTCCGGCCCCGCGTGCTGCCACTAGGGGTTCCTACGGCTCGCGTAGCGCGGATACGGGCTCGATGCGCGTGGCACGCACTGCCGGAATCAGGCATGCCAGGGCGGCCACGGCCGCCAGCACACCCGCTACCGTAACGTAGGTAACCGGATCGGTCGTCGTGACGCTGTACAGCATGCTGGTAATCAGGCGCGTCAGGCCGAGGGCAGCGGCAACACCGATTCCCAGGCCAATCACGACCGCCGCCATCCCCTGGCGCAGGACCATGGCGCGAACGCGTTGCCGGGAGGCACCCAGTGCCATCCGTACGCCGATTTCAGCAGTGCGCTGACCGACCGAGAACGAGACCACGCCATAGATGCCGAGCGCGGCCAGGATGACCGCGACGGCGGCAAACGAGGCGAGCAACAGCGAGTTGAACCGCGGCGTGGCGACGGCAAACGCAACGCGGTCGCTCATCGTCGCCACGTCCGAGACCGGCTGCTCCGGGTCGATGTCCCACACCGCCGCGTTGACCGCCGCGGCCAACGCAGTGGGCTCACTATCCGTCCTGATCGCCAGGTGCATGCCAAACACCGGATTCTGTGACACCGGGGCGTAGAACTGCTCGCGCCCATCGGCCGACAGGTTCCGAGTACGCGCGTGACGGACGACTCCGATGACCTGGCGCCAAGCGACACTGCTGAATCCGTGCCCTTCTGAGTCCATCGACCAGTTCACTGCGACCTGTTGGCCCAGTGGATCCGCCTCACCCCAGAGGCGTCGGGCGAAGCTCTCGTCGACGATCGCGACAGGCAGTGCGTCGGCGCTGTCGGCCTCGGTGAAGAACCGGCCGCTGACGAGTTCAACATCCATCGCCTCGAAGTAGCCGGCGGTGACGTAGCGGCGGTCGGCCTCGATGTACTTGTAGTCCCCAAAGGTATCCACGTCCTCGGAGACGCTGTGCTCAACGATCGTGGTTCCCGAGCCGCCGGAGTTCGACAGCGGCAAGGCGCTGATGCCACCGGCGTCAAGCACCCCAGGTAGTCCGCGAACCCTGTCGAGCAGCTGCCGATGGAACACGGTTGCCGTGTCGATGTCGTACTTCGGGCGTGGCAGCGACACTCGCAGGGTGAGCAACGACTCCGTGCGATAGCCCGGATTCGTATTCAGCAGACTGTTGAAGGAACGAATGAGCAGCCCGGCGCCGACCAGAAGCACGAGCGCCATGGCGACCTCGGCCACGACCAGTGTGGTGCGCAATCGGGCGCCCGCGAGGCCAGTCGAGGCTGTGCGCCCCGAATCCTTGAGCGTCTCGGCGAGGTTGGTACGAGTCGCAACGATGCCTGGCAGGATGCCGAACAGCACAACGGTTAGCAGCGTAGCTGCGGCCGCGAAACCCATGACCGTCATGTCCAGGGCGATCGATCCGGCACGCGGGAGGCCCGCGGGCACGACCGTCTGCAACGCCTCGATCAGCCAGTAGGCAAGACCCAGTCCGGCCAGCGCCCCGGCCCCCGCCAGCACCGCGGCCTCGGTGAGAAGTTGACGAATCAGGCGCGCCCGTCCGGCACCAAGGGCTGTGCGCAGGGCGATTTCTCGCCGGCGTTCGGCGGCGCGGGTGAGCTGGAGATTGGCGACGTTGAGGCAAGCGATAAGCAGCACGAAGGCGACGGCACCCAGGAGGATCACCAACGCTCCCTGGACGTTCTCCACGAGGTCGGCGTGGAGCGAATAGACCGTCAGGCCCCAGCCCTCGAAGTCGTAGTCGCCGGTGATCTCTTGCATCCGCACCGCGACCGCATCCATATCGGCCTGTGCCTGGCTAACCGTGACACCATCGCGGCCGCGAGCAAAACCGAGCAGGAAGTGGCTGCCCCGCCCCATCTCCTCATAGCGCGTCTGATATGCCGACTGGAACGGCGCGTAGAGGCCGACTCCCGCAGGGTTCGATACGTTCGGATGGTGCACCCGGAAATCCGGTGGCAACACGCCGATGACCTCGAAGCTGTCCCCATCGAGGGTCAGGGTGCTGCCCAGGACGTTTTCCTGGCCGCCGAGCCGCGCTTGCCAAAACGCGTCAGAGATCACGACGACCATGCGTTTCTGATCGTCGTCCGCCGCGTCGAAGAGCCGGCCCCGGCGCGCTCGGGTGCGCAGAATGTCGAAGAAGGACCCCGACACGGCGGCGCCGCTAACCTGTGCTGGTTCGCTGCCGTCTCCCGTCATTGACCAAGTCGTACTGGTAAAGACGGCGAAGTTCTCGAAGGTGGTGTTCAGGTCGCGGATCTCCAGGAACTCCGGGCCCGAGATCCAGTTCTGCGGCAGGTCACGACCGAAGTTGGTCCAGACAACGAACAGGTCCTCTGGTTCCTCGTACGGCAGCGGCCGCAGCAGGACCGAGTTCACGACGGAGAACACCGCCGTGTTGGCTCCGATGCCGAGGCCGAGCGTCGCGATGGCCACCAGGGCGAAGACCGGACTCTTGCGCAGCGTGCGAAAGGTGAAGCGAATGTCATGAAGTAGCGAATCGAGCATGTGGGTGACTACCAATAGGGGATTGGTTCGGGTGTGAATGACTCGGGCGGGTGTGCGCGGCCGGGCGCGGAGCGCCAGCAGCGCTTCGCGATCTCGTCGGCTCGCGCGCCGCTCGTCGATAGCGGTGCTGATCAAGCTGCTGACCTCGCGGCCGTGCTCCAGCCAGAGCTCGCGCGGCAATACCCGACGGCTGATGCCGCAGTACAGCCGGACGATCCAGGGCAGGCGCGAACTCATGTTACTTGCTGGCGCGGGCGGGAGACTCGGCCAGGAGTGAATCGGCGGCGGCCGCGGCGCGGCGGAGCCGGTCGGCTTCCAGGCGCACGACGTCACCCCCGAGGCCGGTAATTCGCCAGTAGCGGCGTGGCGGCCCGTTGGACTCGGGGGGGCGGCTGCCGTCCTCGTCGATCAGGCCGGCCCGGCGCAGTCGTCGAATCGCGGCGTAGAGCGTGCTCGTGCCGAGAACGATATCGCCGCTGGTGCGGTCTCGGATGTCGGCTATTGCCGCATAACCATGCAGTGGGCCGCGGCTGAGCGAGAGCAGGATTTCGAAGTCGTGAGGTGCCAGCGGTAGGTGCCGGCGGGGATCCATGTCGTCCATCGGCTTGATAGCTCCAGCTATTCCAAAATGTGCTATAGCACACGATACCTTAGATGCAGCGGTCCCGCCAATTCGCGGCAGTCGGCCTCGTCGTGCTCGCGATCGCGCTGGCGGCCGCGTGGGTCCCGGCGCGGAGGGCCACTCGCGTCAATCCGGTACGTGTGCTGCGCTGATCGAGGACTCTGCCTACCCTTCGCCAAGCGTCGCCGCCCGGGTCGATGGTGGCGACGCGTCGGGCCGGCAGGTAGGCGGCGGCGACGGCGCTAATGGCAGATATATCACGCTCGATGCTGCAGGTCCTCGAGGAGGTCTGAACGATTAATCGCCGAGCGTGAGAGAATCCGGAATGGTTTCGGGGCCCGGATTCTGGGACCAACGTTGTGAAAAGAAGGGGACCCCGGGAGGCATGCAATGCGACGACAACATCGGATCGTGATGGCTCTTGTCCTTGCCGCGGGCTTCTTCGCCGTGTCCCACGACAGCAGCACCTTGGCGAGCGACGAGGAGGCAACCGAGCTCGAAAATGAACTGCGCGCCGCCGAAAGAGCATTTGCGAAAACGATGGCGGACCGAGATCTCGACGCTTTTTCCGCCTTCCTCTCCCCAGAAGTCGTGTTCTTCAGCGGCGAGGAAGTCTTGCGTGGCCCGCATGCCGTTTCGCGAGCGTGGGCACGTTTCTTCGAGGATGAAGAGGCGCCGTTCTCCTGGGAGCCTGAGGCCGTTGCCGTGCTCGACTCGGGAACGCTCGGTTTTACGTCGGGACCTGTTCTTGATCCCGAAGGCGCGCGCATCGGAACGTTCAACTCGGTGTGGCGGCGCTTGCCGACGGGTGGCTGGCGAATCGTGTTCGATCGCGGATGCCCGTAGTGCGCGACCGAGCTCGGGCCGCGAGTGGCTCGCTCTTGTGTCTGGCGCTGCTCGTGGGCTTGCCGGCTCCGGCCTCGGGGCAGCAGGTTGGCCTCGGCCTGGAGAGGATCGCGGCTGGCCTCGACAGCCCCGTCTACGTGATCGGCGTACCTGGTGATCCCGACACCCTGTTGATCGTGGAGCAGCGTGGGGTCATTCGGCGGGTATTCCGCGGCCGCCTGCGCGGCGCGGCCTTTCTCGACATCCGCAACAAGGTTCTCTCAGGCGGGGAGCAAGGCCTGCTCAGCCTCGCCTTCTCGCCGCGATGGCCGGGTGACCGCACCTTCTTCGTCAACTACACCGGCACGGACGGCTCCACCGTGGTCGAGCGGTATAAGGCGAAACGCAACCTCAAGCGTGCCCGCAAGAGGTCGGGTCGGACGGTCCTTACGGTAGCCCAGCCCTTCGAGAACCATAACGGTGGACAGCTACAGTTCGGCCCCGACGGATACCTCTACATCGGAATGGGCGATGGTGGGGGTGGTGGCGACCGCGCCAACGCCGGGCAGGATCTGGGGACGCTGCTGGGGAAGCTCCTGCGCGTCAACGTGAGCGCGCTGCCCTTCACCGTTCCGGAGAGCAACCCGACCCTGCCTGGGGTGGGACAAACAGCGATCTGGGCGCTCGGTCTGAGGAATCCGTGGCGCTTTAGCTTCGATCGCACAACCGGGGACCTGTTCATCGCCGACGTGGGGCAGGCGGCGGTCGAGGAGGTCGACTTCGAGGCCGCGGGCAGCGCCGGCGGTGCCAACTACGGCTGGCGCATCCGGGAGGGCAGCAGCGCCTTCGACTCGAGCCTGCCCGCGGCCACCACGCCGCTCATCGATCCGATCCATGAATACACCCACGCCACCGGCCAGTCGATCACCGGCGGATATGTCTACCGCGGTTCGGCGTTGCCTGAGATCGACGGCCACTACTTCTTCGCCGACTTCATCTCCCGGCGTATCTGGTCGTTCACGGTGCGCAACGGCCGGGCGCGCGACGTGACCGAGTGGACCGCGATGCTCACCACAGAGTCGGGCGGCAGCCTCGCGGTCAGCTCGTTCGGCGAGGACAGCGAGGGCGAGCTATACCTGTGCAACTACTTCGCCGGCGAGGTCTACCGGCTGGTACGGGCGGCGGAATAGCGGGGCGAGGATAACGTTTTCGTCACCGCGCTGCGCCACGTCTACAGGCAGAGCTGGATGTGGGCATTGATCAAGGGCGGTGCGCTCGTGGTCGCCTACGTCGGCCTGCCCTTTTGACCCAACGCCGTCATGCCAGTAGTCTCCCAGCCTCCTCTCCAACCGGGAGCCCCCGATGAAATACCTCTCGCGATTGCTCGTCGCGGCCGCCCTGTTCGCCATGTCCAGCGGCACGTCGACCGCTTCTTCGGCTAGCCAAACCTTCAAGATCAAGACCTCAGGCGGTAGCAAGGCGAATCTGGCGCTGGCGCTCAACGACGCCACCGGCGATGTGCTCATCGCCTTCGAGAGCAGCGGTGAGATCCTCGCCACGCTCGCCAAGCAGGGCGGCAGCGGCCGCTACAAAGCCAAGAAGGCCAAGCGCGTTTCGGGCGGTGAGGGCAACAACCATCGGCCGTCGGTTGCCTTCGATCCGAGCGTCAACGAGTTTCTGGCGGCGTGGGACACGGGCCCGGAGGACCTGCAGGCTGCCTCGGACGGGTCGGATCCCGGCGCCTCGGCCATCCTCTCGCGGCGCATCAAGCGCAAGAACGGGAAGCGGACCAAGAGCATCGTCGCGACCGTCTCCGACGGCGAGTTGAACATCGGTCCGAATCTCGGGGTACGACAGGGCGGCGTCGAGGTCTTCTACACGAGTCACGAGCGGCCGAGCACGCGAGGCCTACGCAACCTTCTGGGCACGCTGTTCCGCAACCCCGTGCAGCAAGGTGTGGCAAACGCTTCGCCGGAACAGATCAAGAGGCTCCGCGAAGGGTTGTCCTGGATCGTCGGGCTGGCACTGCACGACGAACAGGCGTGCGCCGTGTTCACGCGGTACCTGCTCCAGAACCCGCTCGCCGACTTCATGTTCATCGGGCTCGTCGACGGCCTGGCGGAGTATCTCGAATCGGCGAGTAACGTATCGCCGGCGCTCGGTGCCTTCATGTACTACTTGGACGAACTCGACTACAAGGTCCAGACCTGGTACGAGTACGGTCCCCCGCTGCGGCAGCGAAAGCTGTTCATGCAGTTCGCCGACCTCTCGGGCGACACGAGCCACACGGAGGCTCTCGGAGGCTACCAGGCGTCGAACTTCATCGGCACGGCCTTTGCCAACGAGCGGGCAAGTACGGACCGTGGTTGGGTAGCCGATGTCACGCCGGCCGGACAGATCCGGGCGCTCCAGATCGGCGGGTCTGCGCAGATCTTCCAGACGGTCAACCTGCTGAAGCGCACCAAGGACATCACCGACATGGCCCTGATCATGCTGCCGGACGACCGCACCATGCTGGTCTGGGTCGAGAGCAAGAACCAGAAGACGCAGGACATCTGGGTTCACATCTTCGACCTGCCGTAACCCTGCTGCGCGGTCTGGGGCGCAGCGGCAGAGCACAACACCGCTGTCGCGTAGACCGAAGCGACGGCCCACCACTCGCTCGCTGTCTTGCCCACCAAGCTCTCCCTCTTGGCTGACAGGCTATGTTCCGCAGGCGCATGCCTCAGGCCAGGTCGAAAAGGAGGACATCGGCTTCCTCGTTCGCCTTGACTACGATTCGCTCTTCGCGACTCAGTGAGATGCCGTCGCCCCCCTGTGAGGGTTGCCCGTTGATCTCGACCGATCCGCTAATGACCTGGACCCAGCCATGGCGACCCTTGTCAAGGCGGTGCTCGACGGACTTGCCTGCTTCCAAGACCGCAGTGAGGACTTCGGCATCCTGGTGCAGGATCAGCGAGGCGTCACGGCCGCTGGGGGACGCCACGACCCGAAGGGCATTGAGGCGGTCATTGCGCGGAAACTCCTTCTGCTCGTACCCCGGCGTGAGTCCCATCTCTGCTGGCAGGATCCAGATTTGAAGAAGGTGCAATGGCTCGGTCTTGGAGGGATTGAACTCGCTGTGGCGCACCCCCGTCCCCGCCGTCATGCGCTGAAACTCGCCAGCGCGGACTAGCGACCCATTGCCCATGCTGTCGCGGTGCTCGAGGCTTCCCTCAATCACGTACGTGAGGATTTCCATGTCGTTGTGGGGATGAGTCGGGAAGCCTGCCCCCGGGTCCACCCGGTCTTCGTTGAGCACTCGGAGCGAACGAAATCCCGTGTGACGTGGGTCGTAGTAGTTCGCGAACGAAAAAGTGAAGTAGCTATCGAGCCAGCCGTGATTCGCGTGACCGCGTTCGGTTGATTCACGTAGCGTGATCATGCGAGGTGTCCTCTACCATGAGGGGCGGTGAAATCGATCTCGGGACCCGCGGGGACGACTCCCGTCGGATTGATGGAACGGTGGGTGATGTAGTAGTGGCGCTTGATGTGATCCAGATTCACCGTTTCTGCGACCCCCGGTATCTGGTGAAGATCGCGGACGTACCCCCACAGATTCGGGTAATCGACAAGCCGTCGAAGGTTGCACTTGAAGTGCCCGTAATACACCGGGTCGAAACGAACCAGGGTCGTGAACAGCCGCCAGTCGGCTTCGGTCGGGGTGCCTCCGAATAGGTAACGCCGATCGGCCAGACGTTCGTCCAGCTCGTCGAGGGTGGCGAAGAGTACGTGGACCGCCTCGGAATACGCTTCCTGCGAGGTCGCGAAACCAGCTCGGTAAACACCATTGTTGACGGTGTCGTAGATCTGGCCGTTCAGGACGTCGATCTTCCGGCGGATGGACTCGGGATAAAGGTCGACCGATCCGTCGCCCCATTCGTCGAAGGCTGAGTTGAGCATGCGAATGATCTCGGAGGATTCGTTGTTCACGATCACCCCCGTCTCCTTGTCCCAGAACACTGGGACGGTCACGCGGTCCCCGAACTTCGGGTCGCTCGCCTCGTAGGCCTGGGCGAGGAAACGAAAACCATTGATCGGATCGGGGTCGGTGGTGAATGCCCAGCCGCGGTGGTCGCGAATCGGATCGACGACGGTGAGACCGATCACGTCTTCGAGCTTCTTGAGGGAGCGCACCAGGATGGTTCGGTGTGCCCAGGGACAAGCGTAGGACACATAGAGGTGGTAGCGACCTGCAGCGGCGGGGAAGGCAGACGAGCCGTCGCTGGTGATCCATTCGCGAAAGCGACTTTCCTGGCGACGAAAGGCTCCACGGGTATCGTTTTCTCTGGGAAACTCGGCTCCGTCTCGGGGACGGTCACGGCGCGTATCACACTCGGCGCTGTTGTCCGTTGTTGGCTCGCTCATCGAGGCATCCTTCCGTGAGCCGCGCCGCTCAGCGCGGCGGGTTGGTGGTGGAGAAGCTGTAACGCGCGATCCGCCACTCTCCATCGGCGGTTTTTTGGAACACGAACAACTCCTGGTTGGCCTCGGCGACCTTCGCGCCCGTGGCGTTGATCGTGGTTGTGCCGGCGGAATTGGTGCGTGCGAAGGCCCAGTCGTCGGCGATCACTTCGATCTCGACGATGTCGAACTCGACCTCGAGGACGATCGTCCTGAAGACCGCCCCGTAGGCGGCTTCGATCGCCTCGATGCCAACGGCCGAGGGGTTGTGCTGTGGCATGAAGACACCGTCTTGGGTGTAGAGATTCACGATTCCAGCAACGTCACCGGCATTGAGCGCCTGCTCGTACGCCTCGAGCACGGCATGGATGCGCTCTTGGTCCGACTCGGCGGCGTGGACACCCGACAACGAGCCGAGAACCAGAAGGGTCGCAACCAACGTTCGTATCAGAGGGTTCTTCATGATCTTGTCTCCTCGTCTGTGGGTCTGGGTGTCATCGGAAACAGTATAGATCTATCCCGCAGGCAGGATAAGTAGTACATTTTTCAAATCTTTTTCCCATTTCTGGAAAGGTAGAGGCAGTGTGATCGACAAGAACGCCATGGCGCTTTATGTGAAAGTCGTTGAAAACAATAGCTTTTCGAACACAGCGAGACGCGAGGGCGTGCCCGTCTCCACCATCAGTCGAAAAATCAGCGAGCTCGAGAAGAGCTTGGGGGTCCGGCTATTGGAGCGCTCGACTCGGCGAATGCGCACCACGGAGATCGGCCAGGAATACTACGAGCGCTGCCGGCGTGGCCTCGAGGAGTTCGAGGCCGCGAACCTGCTGATCAATGATCGCCAGGCAGAAGTTTCGGGCACGCTGCGAATCTCGGTGCCGCCGGGCCTGTCTGACGCCATTGTCGTGCCGTTGGTCGCCAGTTTTCGCGCTCTGTATCCGAACGTCGTATTCCGTGTCTTGGTCACCGATCGGCGCGTACATCTGATCGAAGACGGCATTGACCTGGCAATGCGAGTGGGTGAGCTGGATGACAGCAACCTAGTGGCGCGCCGATTGATCCGGTTC
>JACZXM010000336.1 GCA_022571615.1 Acidobacteriota bacterium
TGAAGGCAGAATTGCCCCTCAAGCGGATATGGACCGTGGCCGCGAAGGACGATGACCAGCATCGTCACCGGGAAGGTAGTGGGCGATGGAGACGCTCGACCGAGAGGTAGACTCCACCTGTCAGATCGCCCGAGATGTCCGAGTTGGCCCGCACACAACGTTACCCCTGGGGTGGGGTAGCAACGAAGGTGTCCGTGCCGGTAGGCCAACCCGGGGCTCACGCAGGTTGTCCGGCGCGAATGAACTGCACGCCGGTGGCAAGACCGCCACGGCGGTTGCGTTGTTTCGTGTTGATCCAGGACAGGCCGTTGCAGGTCTGCTGTCTCCCGAAACTGGCTTATCAAGGTGGTGAAGGCGCAGCGGGAGGGATTGTGCGCATGGCCCTTCTGCTGGTCTTCCATCGTCAAGCGCTCTGGGTGGGCCGGCCACAGTGCCAGGCCTTGCGCACAATCCCTCCTGCTGCGCCACCCTCGCAAGTGCGGCTGACCAGGACCCTGCGCCGCACCGCCGGAATCAGAGTCTCCAGGGCCGTCTCCCAGTAGGTGAGGAGTCAATCACGGGTGCGGAACACGCACCCTTGCTGGGGTCGGCTTGCGCCGGTCCGGGGGGAGAGAATGTTGGGAGTATTGGGATCTGTCTTGGTTGTCGGAATGCTGTCTGCTGCGCCGGGATGGGCGCTGGTGGACGGGGAGGTGAGCGCTGGTGGCGACACCCTGACGCAGCAGGCACCGGAAGCCCGTGAGCCCCTCGAAGTGAATCAGGCCACCGAGGCCGAACTACAGGAGGTTCCCGGCATCGGGCCGACGATGGCGCGGCGGATCGTCGAATGGCGCAAGAAGAACGGACGGTTCGAGCGCCTGGATGATCTGCTCAACGTGCGCGGAATCGGTGTCAAGACGCTCGCGAAGCTACGCCCATATCTACGCGTTGACGATCAACCGGAGGGGGTTGGGCAGGGCGCGTGACGCGGCCCGAAGGCAGGCAGCCCATGGCAGAAGTGGAAGCCGCCCGCGCCACTTCTGCCACCGGCCGCCAGTTCGGAGCGTCGCTTGTCGAGCTGGTCATCGGGTTAGCGGTTGCCGGGATCCTGCTGCAGGCTGCGGCTCCGAGCTTCGTTCGGTGGCGTCAGTTGCGGCGGTTACATCTGGCCGGCTGGAGCCTGGTCATGGCGGGTGTCGGGCTGCGCGCAGCGGCGGCTGCGGATGGCCGGACTCGGGCCATCGTGTTTGATCTTGATCCCGAGCCCGGTTGGCTGCTGGCGGTGGATGGTGACGGCGATGGGGTCCGCCGCGCCGATCTGCAAGCCGGTGTTGACCGGGGGCTGCGGCCCCGAACGGTCATTTCGAAGCGCTTCGCTGGAGTCGAAATCGGTCTTCCGCCTGGCCGACGCGGGATCAACGGCCGCGCGGTGGACGATGGAACGGTGCTGGGACGATCCGACATCCTGTCGTTCGGGCCGTCCGGCGGCGCCTCCACCGGTACCGTCTACTTGCGCAACCGATTCGGTGACGCCGTGGCGGTGCGCGTCTACGGGCCCACGGGTCGGCTGGCGCTGTGGGAGATCCGCCAGAGTCAGACCAGCTGGGCCCGGGTCTGGTAGAACAAGCGGGATGGGTCTGCGCCGCCAGTGCCACAACTTGGTCGGGGGGGAGCAGGACAGGAGCCAGTTCGTCCTGCAAGAAGCCCACAGTGGGGCGGTGGAAGCACCCAGAACCCTATGGTAGCTTGAGCCCTGGTCGGCACTTGCGAGACCCCGGGGATGGGGTCAGCCGGCTTTCCCGGATGCCGCTGCACGAGATCTCTGGAGGTCCTTTGTCCGAGTCGCTCGAGACCCCTTTGCACGACTGGCACGTGCGCCGCGGCGGCAAGATGGTCGACTTTTCCGGCTGGCACATGCCGGTGCAGTATAGCGGCTTGGTGCACGAGCACACCGCGGTGCGCGAACGCGCCGGCCTCTTCGATGTCAGCCACATGGGTGAGATTCGCCTCCGCGGTGCCGACGCGCTGGCGAGCATCCAACGGTTCACCGTCAACGACGCCTCGGTGCTGCAGGAGGGTCAGGCGCAGTACACGGCGATGACCAACCAGGCCGGCGGAATCATCGATGATCTTCTGGTGTACCGCATGGGGACGGAGGACTATCTACTGGTGGTGAACGCCGGCACGAGGGCCAAGGATTACGAATGGATCGCCCGGCAGGCGGGGCCGGACGTCGAACTGGTGGACGAGAGCGCAGAGTGGGCCCAGCTGGCGCTCCAGGGGCCGGTGGCAGAACGCGTGCTGGGAGAGGTGCTGGACGCCGACGTGACGGGAATTGGGTACTACCGTTTCGCACGGATCGAATACGGCGGCGACCCGGCGATCGTCTCGCGCACGGGGTACACGGGCGAGGATGGATTCGAGGTCTACTTGAGGCCGGCACATGCCGAGCGGCTGGCCGACGCCATCCTGGAGGCGGGCGCCGCCGACCAGGTTGTGCCCGCCGGGCTGGGAGCCCGCGATACCCTGCGGCTGGAGGCCGGTATGTTGCTCTACGGCAACGACATGGACGAGGAGAGAACCCCCGTGGAGGCGGGGCTGTCGTGGATCGTGAAGAACGACAAGGGCGAGTTCATCGGGCGCCAGGCGCTGGTTCAGCAGAAGGAGAACGGCAGCCCCGACAAGCTCGTCGGGCTCGAGGTTATCGGGCGCGGGATTCCACGCCACGGTTACCCGGTGCTGAGCGCAGACGGATCGCCGATCGGTGCCGTAACATCGGGTACGTTCAGTCCGACGCTCAAGAAGGGGATTGGTCTGGCCTATATCGAAACGGCGGCTTCGGCCCTCGAAACCGAGGTCGCGGTCGAGATCCGTGGTCGGAGCGTGCCCGCCCGCATAGTGAAACCGCCCTTCTACCGGCGGCAACGATAGAGTTTCATCATCTGCCCCGCGCCGCCGGCGCCAGCGGCTCGCAATCCAGAGATCTTCGGGAGGGAAGCCCCATGGCCGAGTACCCTGGCAACTACCTCTACACCAAGGAACACGAGTGGCTCGCTCTCGACGGTGAGATCGGTACGGTCGGCATCACGCATCACGCTCAGGAGGAGCTCGGCGACATCGTCTTCGTCGAGCTTCCCGATCCCGGCGCTCGTTTCGGCCAAGGCGAGTCGTTCGGCACCATCGAGTCGGTCAAGGCGGTGTCGGAGCTCTATGCTCCCGTGTCCGGCGAGGTGGTCGAGGTCAACGATGAGCTCATGGACAAGCCGGAAGTCGTCAACGAGGATCCGCACGGCGCGGCATGGTTGGTGAAGATCAGACTCGACGACCCTTCTCAGGTCGAGGCTCTGATGAGCTCGCAGGAATACCAGTCCGAGATTGAGGAGTGAGCCGATCGTGGACAACAGTGTGATCTCGCGACACCAGCGCAACAACCCCACGGGCAGCGGGCGCTACCTGTCGCTTGCCGGTCGCGAGCGCGATCAGATGCTCCGGCACATCGGCGTTGACAGCATCGACGTGCTGTTTGCCCCCATCCCGGAGTCGGTACGCTTTAGCGGTGAGCTGGATCTGGAGCCCTCACTGGCCGAATCGGATCTCGTACGCCATCTCCAGGAGCTGGCCGATCGCAATGCTCCTGGACGCGGAGTGTTGTGTTTTCTGGGTGCTGGCTGCAACCCGCACTACGTGCCCACTCACGTCGACGCATTGATCCAGCGCCAGGAGTTCCTGACCGCCTACACCCCCTATCAGGCCGAGGTTGGGCAGGGGACGCTGCAGGCGATATTCGAGTTCCAGAGCCTTGTTTGTCTGCTCACCGGCATGGAAGTGTGCAATGCGTCGGTATACGACGGCGCCAGCTCGGTAGCCGAAGCGCTGCTGATGGCGCGCCGGCTGGCGCGGCGTGGGGGCCGCGCGCTGGTCTCTGAAGCTCTGCATCCGGCCTATCGTTAGGTGGCGGAAACCTACACCAGGTATCTGGATGTCGAACTCGAGACGATGCCGGTGGGACCCGACGGCCGCACGCTCGTACCCGAGCCGGCAGACGACGTGATCGCGGTA
>JACZXM010000337.1 GCA_022571615.1 Acidobacteriota bacterium
CCTCCACGGCGAGGTCGCCGAGGCCGACCGCTTCGATTGCGGCCACATACTCGGCCGTTACCTCGTAGCGACGCAGGGTCACCAGGTCCTCAACGCTGAGCTGGCGCGAAACGGTGGCACCCAGGGTCCGAATGAACTCTGCACTCACCTCATAGCGCTGGAGCTGGACGAGGTCGGACACCGATAGACTCGCGTAGCCCGCGTCTGCCAGAGCCGAGATGCGATCCAGGTCGACCTCGTAGCGCTGCAGGGTCACCAGGTCGTCCACGCTCGGGCTCGAATAGCCGAGCTGTTGGAGGCCGACCACATACTCGGGGTTGACGTTGTACCGCTGTAGCTGCACCAGCCCCTCGACGCCGATATCCGTCTGCCCCAGCTCAGCGTAACGGAGCACCAGAGCGGGATCCACGGAGTAGCGCTTGAGCGTGACCAGGCTCGCGGTGCTGGTGTCGAGCCCTGCTTCGCGCATCTCCCGCGCGTAGCTCGGGGTCACGTCGTAGCGGCTCAGGGTGACCAAGTCCTCGACCGACACGTCGTAGTCGCCATCCTCGGTCATCTCGCGGATGTAGGTATCGTCGATGTCGTAGCGCGCCAGCGTGACCAGGTCCTGGACTGAGAGGTCATCGAGGCCGACCGCGGCGAGTCGCGCAACTTCCTGCTCGTCGACGTCGTAACGATGCAGCTGCACGAGATCCTCTACCGACAGATCGTATCCGGCCTCCCTGTAGGTGCCGGCGTAACCAGGTGCGACATCGTAGCGGCTCAGCTGGACGAAGTCGTCGGTGTCGAGATCCGTGTATCCCTGGGCGCGAAAGTCGCCGATGTACTGCCCGGTGACGTCATACCGGGCGAGCTGTATGACCTCCTCCAGCCCGAGCCCGGGGACACCACTCTCGCGCAACGAGCGCACATACGCGCCGTTGGCGTCTGACCACACCAACCGCAGCACGTCCATCACGCGCAGCCGGCGAATTCCGAGGGCCGCGAGCTCGTCGGGCAGCTCAGCGTCGAGCCCGTAGCTCACCCACTGACGCAATTCATCGAGCGTCAGAACGCGATTCTCGGAACCGTCGAGCTGTTCGAGGAAGCTCTCGTCCATGCCGCGGTCGACGAGCTCATCGATCGCCCCGGCGGAGATCTCGATGATGCCGTCGTCAACACCCAACGAGATGTGTCGCCTGCGGCTGAAGATCCCTCGTTGAGAGGTCGGCGGCGGCGGCGCGAGCGCCGGTAGCAGCGCTGAGGCGGCCGGGAGAGGTCCCAATGCCATCGCCGACGGCTCAGGCGCCAGCGCCAGAAGCGACGAATCTGCCTGGGCGGGAACCAACGGCGCGACCACGGCGTCGGCGGGGGGCGCGGACTGGGCGGGTACGGATGCGCCTAGCGTGTAGGCACTGGGTACCACGATCGCCGCGAGCAGGAGAAGAGAAGTGAGCGCGGGCCAAGAAAGGCGAGGCGAAGGGCGCGTTGAAGGGTTCATGATGCGTTGGATTCTCCTACCGAGGGGATGTGAAAAGCTGCCGTGCGCGACTGCCGGGAGACCCGGACGGTGGCCACCCAGCGCGGTCGCTGCGTCGAGTAGCGATTGGCAATACGAGCTGGGGCGGCCAGTGTCGATTACCGCCATGTCGTCGCAGCAGTCTTCGCCGACATGGCGCAATTCGCGCCGCAGAAGCCAATACACGGGGTGCGCCCACCACACGAGCCCGCCAAGAAACACGACGGCTTCGACCCAAAGGTCACGCCGCCGGTGATGGGCAACCTCGTGGGCGATGACCGGGCGCAGGCGTGACGCCGGCAGCCGCTCGATGATCGCGGCCGGGAGAATAATCCGCCGGCGCCAGAGGCCCACAGCCGCTGGGCCGATCCCTGCCGGGGACGACACCAACTCGGGCACACGTCGTAGCCCCTGTCGGATACTGGCGTCGCGGACGATGCCCAGAAGCGCCTCGTCGCTGACCGGTTCAGTCCCCCGAATCATCCGACGCAGGCCGATCAGCTGACGGCCGCGCGCGACCAGCAGGCACAGGGCGCCAAACAACTGGATCAACAGCAGCCGGGCGCCGATGCCAAGACGCAGCGGGCGGGAGTCTTGGACCTGTGCCGGAGTCGATATCGGCGACTGCACCAGAAGCCTGGGCGTCGTGTCTGTTCGCGCAGCCACCGCCGACGCCGTATCTGTGTGCATCACCTCCGCGCCGTCAACGAAAGAGCGCAGCGCACCGCCAGCCGGCGGCGCCGACAACGTCAACGCGGCCGCTGGCCGCAACGTCTGAGTCACGCGCGACAGGGCCGGTTCGACCGGCAGCGACAACTCGATCTCCATCGCCCACGGCGCCGGCACGGGTGGCAACAGGAACTTCATGATCGCCAAGACCAACAGGCCGTAGCGCAGCGAACTCGGTGCGCGGCGGCCAATGCGAACCAGCAGCCACACGACAATTCCCAGCACTGCGGCCTCGAGCGCCGCCGGCAGCAACAGCTCGAACCAGCTGGTGGCGAAACCCTCCAGGAGCGCGGCGGCGCTCACGAGGCCTCCTCACCTTCCGTCCGCAGACGATCAATCAGCGCCTGCAGCTCGGCAATCTGATCGGCATCCGGAGGTGCGGCGTCGAACAGCGAAGCCATCAACGCCACCGGATCACCGTCGAAGATGCGCTCTCGCAGCCGTTCGAGCACATCGGCGTACGTGCTGCGTGCCTCATCGGTGGGATGGAAGAGGAACGCTTTGCCTGAGCTCGCCTTGCGGTGCCCGACCAGGCCGCGCGATTCGAGCCGCTTCAGCAAGGTCATCACCGAGCCGTGCGCCATGGGGCGGTAGGAGCGCATGGTCTCGCGCAGTTGGCGGGCCGTGGCACCGCCGAGTCGATCCAGACTGGCGAGCACTTCGAGCTCAGCCTCGGGAATTCGTGACGGGTTCACAAGCTTTGGTCGGGGGATCGTCCTAAACTCTTGTTAGAACCATATATAGACGCTTGTCAATTTTCAAGTACCCTCCGGCAGCCAATGGGTTCCCCAGTGGCACCGTCGCTGAACCGACCGGCGCGCGATCGGGAGACCTTACGGAAGGCACTCAGCCGGCGTCTCGCGCATCGGGGCGTGGGCTCCGGGTCACTCGCTGAGAGCTAGCCCATTCAAGGACTTGCCCGCGGCGGTCGTGCGTTGCCCGGTAAGGGAATCGAGGGTGAGACCGACCCAATACCCGAGATGACCGTGCCCAGGGTCGTGCTCCTCCACCTCATACCCTCGGGCTCTGATTTCGGCGAGGATCTGCGGCGAGAAGTCGCCGCGTGTTGCGCGGTGCATCACCTCGCCATCGGCAAACCGGGCGTGGTGGAACGTGGGCGTGGCGACCGCTTCGGCCGCAGACATGCCGTACACCAGCTGGTTCACGAGGTTGAAGAGAGTCGTGGGATACAGCCCGCTGCCAATGGCACTGGAGGCCGCGATGGGCAAACCGTCGCGTGTCACGATGAGCGGGTTGTCCGGCGACACCAGGCGCCCACCCGGTCCAGCCCTCTGGATCCCGGCCTGCGCCCAGCACCCCACATCTGCCACCGGAACACCGTCAACGAACATTCCGAGCCCGCCCCAGAGATCCGTGTTGATCGTGTGAAGTAGCGCGGCGACGTTGCCTGCCCTGTCGACCGCGACGACCCCGTCGGAGTGACTTCCGGCCATCTGCAGCGCGTCGTTCCGGTGCTCGGTGGCCTCCAGCATCATCGCGAGCGCGTCGGCCGACTCCGTGTAGTGGCCTGCTCTCCGCAGAGCCTCGGGATCCAACGCGCCCAGCGCGCCTTGCAGATGGACGCCACCGGCTCCCGGCCAGCTCGGACCATTCACCGTGGCGCCGTCGAACTCGAAGCTCGTCGGCGCATGCCAGGTTGGGGCGTACGCGACCATGTCCGCGTCGGTGATGCGACCCCCCCGTGCCTGGACCATGCGGACGTACTTCTCGCCCCAGCCCTGCGAGTACATGTACTCGGCACCCTGCTCGGCAACGCTCTCCAGCGTCCGCGCCAGTGCTGGCTGGCGGA